>DATCYX010000346.1:0-5846 GCA_036526235.1 Anaerolineales bacterium
ATCGCAGCGGGTTTGCCGGAACTGTGGATTGGAAGATTCCGGGATGTATTTTCTAGGTGTGGTACACCCGCAGATTATGGAGCAGGCTGAATTTACTCGCTAAGCAGATCAGATTTGAGGAGAGAATATGAAGACTACAACCCTTCCAGAGCACCCCGATGCGAAATCGCCAGCCGGTGCACACATCCGTTTCCTTATGGATGGCAAAACGGGCAACATGATCCACAGTACAGTCCCTCCGCACCAAGTAAATAAAGCCACTGTTCACGCAACGGTCAGCGAATTCTGGTACGTGTTGGAGGGGCACGGTGAGATCTGGAGAGATAATGGCGTGGAGAGCAGCACCACTGCTCTCGTTCCAGGCACCTCAATCGATATTCCGGTAGGGACAGCCTTTCAATACCGAAACGTATCAGACGTAGACCTGAAGTTCATTTGCATCGCCATGCCGCCCTGGCCGGGAGACTCAGAGGCTACCTATGTCAAGGGGATATGGCAGCCAACGGTTTGATACTGTCCGATATTCGTTGCCGATAATCGATGCAAATACTGAATACTTCACTTGAAGATCTTGATCAGATCTCGGAGTTAGCCCGGATTGTATGGTACGCACGCTTCATTGGCATGATATCCGAGGATCACATTGAGTATATGCTGTCGCTGAAATATACCCCGGAGAAGTTGAGAGCAGATATTCTAGATAGCGGTGCTATTTATCTGAAGCTTGTTGAAAGAGACCAGCTGGTAGGCTTTGCATCGTTCAGATCTTCAGACGAGCTGAATCTCCTTCTTCTTGACAAGCTTTATGTTCACCCCGCACAACAAAGGAAGGGCAACGGCACCAGGCTGATGTCTCAAGCGAAGAAGCGGCGGAGGAAGAAGGATATCAGGGAATCCTTCTCGCCTCTCTCGCTTGTGCCGACCAGAGATACAACTTAGGGGCAAGAGATAGCAAAGTCGAGGTTCGCGCCGTGAGTGCTTGACGCTGCTTGCAGCCCAAATTACAATCCTGGGAAATTCAGCGGCATTGTAACCCCGTATCTCGCATACAAATCGTAGAGGAAAACAGTATGAGCGCGAAAAATCCCAACCCAGCCTTTGGTGCCCACCTGGAGCCATTTCATGGGATCACGACCTTCATGCGCCTGCCAGCCAGCCGTCAGCTGGAGGGCGTGGATGTCGCCATCACAGGCATCCCCTTCGACAGTGGCACAAGTTACCGGAGCGGCACCCGCTTTGGGCCTCGCAAAATACGAGAATCTTCCTTGCTGCTGTGGGGATTCAACACCGTCCTTGGCGTCTCCCCGGGGGAAACGCTCAAGATTGTCGATTACGGGGATATCGAGATCATCCCAGTTGAGATTTCAAAAACAATGGGCAATATCACCCAGGAAATCAGCCACCTGCTTCAGAACGGCGTTACCGTGATTGCCTTGGGAGGCGACCACTCGGTTAGCCTGCCGCTGCTGCGCGCCCATGCCGCCCAATTTGGTCCGCTGGCAGTCATCCACTTCGATTCACACCCCGATACCTGGGATCAGGAATTTCCCGGGCAGCCTTACAGCCATGGCACACCCTTTCGACGTGCCATCGAGGAGGGCTTGATCGATGTCAATGCTTATTTGCAGATTGGCATACGCGGCTCAGTCGGTCATGCCAATGACCTGCCAGAGGCACGGGAAATGGGCGCGCGCATCTTCACCATCGATCAGGTCTTCGAGCTAGGTATTCCGTCCATTATTCGTGAGATGCATAAGACTGTAGGGGATCGGAAAGTTTATATCTCACTAGATATCGACTCCGTCGATCCTGCTTTTGCGCCAGGTACAGGCACGCCAGAAGTAGGGGGGTTATCCAGCTATCACATCTTGCAGCTCGTGCGCGGCCTGCAGGGGATGAATTTCGTGGGATTCGACCTGGTAGAAGTGAGTCCCCCATATGACCATGGAGATATCACCTCCATCCTTGCGGCAAACCTGGTGTTCGAATTTTTATCCCTGCTGGCGTTACGATCCCGAAATCGCCCCGGCGCATGAAATTCCATGAGGCGCGATAATCCTGACCTCAAACATGCCCTAACAGGACAATTCCGTACCCCCGATCACTGCCCCAAGCGGGCCTCCATCCTCGCCACCTTTCATTTTTGCAAGGCGCGCGCAATTTCTGGCTGTCAATCAGGTTTGCTGTAACACTGGAACCAGCAATGCGTTTAACCAATAATAGAAAAATTTTTTGGCTTCGATAAAAGCAAACCTGCTGTAAAGCAGGGACGCAAAGCCAGGGGTCTCGATAGAGTTCGAGATTGCCCGGTTGCCGAAAAGCCTCATTGCCTGCCATCAATGATCCAGGAAGGTGAGGCTTTTTGCTTTCTTTATTTGCCTCTCGGGAAGCTCGTCCCTTCAATGGGACGACAGCCTTCCAGATAGGCTTGTAGCGAGAGAAAAGGCGTCGAACTGGTTGGCCCACCAGTTCAACGCCTCTCAGACAAAGCACCATACCCGATCCACGGCAGGAGCACGTCAGGTACTGGCTGCCAGGGATATTTGCAGATGATCGTCATCTCGACCACAGAGGCATTGCCGTGTCTTGCGCAGATTGTAACCGAAATAAGCAACCTTATTCACCGTGCAGACCTAAGAGATTTGTAAGCGCGCGCCCGGACATAGCGACAACACCGGATCCCAACCCTGATCATCCCGTCACTGAAAAATGGGGTATTTAAGAAAGACGCAGTGTAGGAGAATCCCTTGGACCTAATCATCAAGGCCGCTAACGCGACAGCGGGTAAAATACTGATCGTGGATGACGATCCCGATACCTGCCAGTTGCTGCAATTTCTCTTTCAGCGGAAAGGTTACCAAACCAAGGCGGTCACCAGTGGCTGGCAGGCCATACAGCACGTGGAGGACCAGCCTCCCGACCTGGTGGTGCTGGATGTGCTCATGCCCGAGATGGACGGCTGGGAGACCTTCCGCCGCGTGCGGGAGCTATCCAATTCCCCGGTTCTCTTTCTCTCGGCTCTGGGTGGGGGAGAGCACGCCGCCCAGGCGCTACAAATGGGCGCCGACGACTTCATCCGCAAACCCTACTCGAACGTAGAGCTGCTGGCGCGCGTCGAGATGGCTCTCTCCCGCGCCAGGGGCAACACCAGCCGCGCCTAGATTGCGCCATTTCCACGAAGAAATCTCAGCGCAGAATCTCCCCAAATCCTGAGAAGACAACCAGACCAGTAGCGACAGCGAGGCCAGGATGCCAGTCAGCCGCCAGGGCAATTGCATATGCACTGAGAGGCATGCGCAAACCCGCAACCCTGACAGCTTTCAGGTGTTACTTTTATAAAGCATCTATTGTTAAGAAAAAGGAGGAATTTATCATGAGTTTGCGCAATCTATTCATCGCTTCTTCAATCATTGGCTTCATTTTCGGTTTAGGCTTTTATCTTGCTCCAGCTCAAACGATCGGCCCGTATGGTGTAGAACCACCAACCCAATCGACCCTGTATTTCATCCGTTTTGTTGGCGCGTCTTTTATTGGATTTAGCTTGTTGGCATGGCTGGTCAAGGATGAACCGGCTTCGGATACCCGCCAGAAAATCCTTCTGAGCTACTTTGTCTCCTATCTCCTCATATTGATCGTCATGCTGATTGAGCAGTTGACGACTCCGGTAGGCGCGCTGGTTTGGGTGAATATTGTTATCCAGGCGCTGTTTACCGCTGGCTTTGGGTATTTCCGTTTTATAAAAACTTCGTAGGCTCAGCAACCAGGTCTGGTTTTTCCCACAGGAGGTGCGCGCGCGGCGCTTCCTTCTGGGCGCGCGCCCAGCCCCCTTTCTTGACCGACACCCGTAATTACTATACAATCCATAACAGATTTGCACCCCATCCACACCTCGAGCTCGACACCTCCCGCATAGCACGCTATCGCCGCAAATCGATCTGATCCGCCCGAGCGAGGCGGGCGCCCACCTCCAAGCCTGAAAGGTGATGAGCAGGGCACTTCCTGCGTTTTCCACCAGGCCATTTCTCGTTAGCCTTCATAGCCTCAACGCATACAGATTAGGAGCAACCCTATGTATTCTCTGAACGATTCAAAGACGAAACTCATCTCCGATGTCCTGCCGATCAATAAAGCGCATGTGGACCCAAACAGCAGGCCCGGCTTGCAGCCTAAAAATCTCGTCATCCACCCCATCCAGGTCTCATCCATGCAAAACGCGGTCAATCGATACATGTCGAGCGCCAGGTCTTTGCACCTGCTGATCGAACGCAATGGCACAGAGATCGCCCAAATGGTCGATATGGACCGGGTGGCAGTCCACGCCAGCGACTACGATCAGACCTCGCTAGGGATTGGGCTGATCTATCCCGGCTACCTTACTGAAAAATCGGGATTTTTCTACTCTAAAAATCGGTTTGACCCACTCGAGATCCTTTTTGCGCAATCCATCAACGACAATAAAAAACGCTGGTATCCGTTCTACCCCCAGGAACAGCTAGATGCCTTGCTAGACATCACCCGCCTGTTGAGCCAGGCTTATGGGCTTGAGCGCATACTGGTCAGTCAAGAAATTAACCAATTCGATCTCATCTCGGGTCCGGCTTTTCCGATCAACCGCCTTCGGCAGCTGGTGGAGGGTGAGGGCACAGCCACAGAATTGATGGAAGAGACGTCCTCAGAAGCGGATTTATTCCTGCAGCCGGGTGGGGTAGGTCCCAAACTGCTCGATCAGCCCGTCCCCGCCCACACCCCAATCGTGGTCATCGACGACGACGAGGGTTGGGTGCTGGTGGAGGTGATGGCTGCCCTAGGGGACCGGCGCTGGACCGTCGGCTGGATGAAAGCCAACCAGGTGACGGCCAAGCCGTTCGTACCGAAAGTAAGCCATGACCACCTGCTGTTTACACAGCAAGACCGGCAGATCAAATTTATCGCCGCGCACGAAAAAAACTACAACCCCAAGAAAGAGTTGGACCCGCGCTACGTCGTGATCCACTTCACCACCGGCACCCACATGCAGCAGACGATCCATACCTTCCTAAACCCGGGGAATGGCGTCTCCACCCATCTGCTGGTCGGGCGCAGCGGGCAGGTGGTGCAGTTCGTGCCCTTCGACAGGGTCGCTTTTCACTGCGGGCTTTCCACGTGGGAAGGAGAAAGGGACCTGAACCGCTACGCCATCGGGATCGAAGTGGATAACGCCGGGAATCTACGTAAATCGCCGAAGGGATTCAAGAGCAGAGATAAGTTCATCCCGGCGGAACAGGTCAAGTTCAAGCGGCACTGGAAGGAAAGGGGCGAACGGCCCTGGCAGACCTTTACACCAGAGCAGATCCGGGTGGTGCGGGACATCGTGAAGGCGCTGAAAGAGAAGTATCACTCCATCCAGGAAATCCTGGGGCATGATATGATCAATTTGATCTATCGCCTGGATCCCGGCCCGTTCTATCCCCTCGGCGAGCTTCGCGAAGCCATACTGGGCGATGCACAGCAGGTGATCAAGTCTTATCAAGTCACGGAGAACTGCCCAATTTACGAAAACCTGGGCAACCAGCCACCCAGGTTGCTGCCTCACCCCGATTTCGGCGAGCTGCCCCAGAACAGCACGGTGCGGGTCAAAGAGGTTCACGACCACTGGTCACTGGTGAAAGTAAAACAGAGCTCGAAGGCCAATTTAAAGGAAAAGCTGGGCTGGGTGCTATCGAACTCCATCGAGCCGGAAGAGGGCAAAGCCAAAACGAAGTTCCCCCAAACATTCTTCAAGCTCATCCCTGCCGCCCAAGTGCGCCTGCCTCCCCTGGAGATCAAGGCCAGCCCTCTGCCGGCGGGAGACCATGTGCGAATCCAGT
>DATCYX010000347.1:0-2876 GCA_036526235.1 Anaerolineales bacterium
CAAAGTAGGTGAGAACATTATCGTTGTTCACAGCCGAAAAGAAGCAAGTTACCAATGCAAATATATGGTAAGGCCTTTGCTGCAACGACCGGGTCGCCATTCTACCGAATGCATCATTCGTTGGATGGTCATCGTAGTGACCCTGATAGCGCATGGCTGTCCGAAAGCTGCTCAGGGGCTGTTGAAAAAAAGCCAAGGCAGAACCAAGCTCAACACCGCTTTCATCGAGCGGCTGAACGCCACCTTCCGCTCTTGCCTGGCAGTCCTGGTACGGCGCAGTCGAGCGCTGATCCGCAACCCGCAATCTTGGAGCCACTCACGTATCTGATGGGCTGTGTCTACATCTTCTGCCCCGAGCACAAGAGCCTGCGCTTGAAGCGGTGGGTGGACAGCCATGGCTTCCGCTGGGTACAACGATCCCCAGCCATCGCTGCGGGTCTTACCGATCATATTTGGACTGTTAAGGAGCTACTTCTATTTCTCATACCACCGCATGAGTAGCGACCCTCAAAACATCGTGGAAGGCTTTCGCAGGCTGAGTTAGCCTTGATTGCAAGGTGGTGTTTATGACCACGGTTTACTGTGGAGCTACCGCGGGTGTGGATGCACTGTGAGATCCGGTAGAGAGGATTGCTGCCCGCTGCTATCGGTTGGGTGATAACTTCTGGTAGAGAGCACCGGGCGGGCGATATTCTGTGCAAGCTCACCCGCCCGGCATTAAAACTCAATGCACCTTCAAAGCCATGAATTACTGGTTGAAGGCTTTATTGGCTTCGTCGCAGATGCTGGCGGCGAAGTCATCGACGGTCTCCTCGCCGGTGAGTACAGCAGCGACGGCGGGGCCCATGACAGCGTCGTACTCAGGCCAGGAGCCGGCCCACAGCGGACCTTCAGCAACGGGGTCATTGGCGAGCCCGTTGAGGAAGGCCTGGTTGTTATCGGGTGGGGTGAAGGTGAGGAACTTATCCAGAGCTTCCTGGGAGACGCGGCTGGGGATGTTGGTGCCCAGCTCGGAAATCATACCCTGGATCTCGGCGGAGGTGAGCTCCTGGATGAGCTGCCAGGCTTCTTCGGGGTGTTCGGTGTTGGCATTGATGACGTAAGCGCCCCAGAAGAGCCAGTTACCCATGCCGGCGGGGCCGGCGGGGAGCTCGACGGCATCCCAGGTGAAGTTGGCATTGGAGCGGACGCCTGGGGTGGCCCAGCGACCGTTCTGGAACATGCCGACGCGACCGGCCATGAAGGGCGGCTCGCTGTCTTCACCGTAGGGGACGGCGATGTCGTAGTCCTGGTAGAGGCTGCGCTCGAACTCTAGACCGGCGAGGGACTCTGAGGTGTCGAGGGCACAGGCAGTGCGATCCTCGTTAAAGAAGCCACCGCCTGCGGAGTTGAGCCAGACACCGTAGGGACCCCACCAGGCGTTGGCGCCGTAGCCGTAGACATCACTGCCGAGAGCGCGGACTTTCTGGGCTACATCGAGGAAGGCATCCCAGGTCCACTCGCCGTTTTCGGCGAGCTCGCGCGGGTCGGGAGCGCCGGCTTCGTTGATCAGGTCCATGTTGATGTAGAGCACGAAGGTGGAGACGTCGCGCGGCAGACCCCATAGCGTGCCGCTGTCCGCACCGGACTGGCTGCTCTCAGGGTTGAAGGTCAGGTGGTACATGGGACCCGGATAGAAGTCGTCGACGCTGAAGCCGGAGGTGGTGGCTGCCAGGTCGGCGGCGTTCAGGATCAGGCCGCGGGTGGCGAACTCAGCCACATCGGTGCCCGGGATCCAGAAGACGTCCGGTGCGGTGCCAGCGGCGATCTCGGTCTTGAGCACGTCCTGGTAGCTGGATGTCTCGCTGCCGCCCGGCTCGTAGACCAGGGTCACGCTCTCCATTTTGGCGTCGATCGTGTTGCTGGCTTGCTGGTACACGTCGATCTCAGCCTGGTTGTCCGGCCGCGTCCGCCAGCGCAGCGTGACCCCCTCCCCACTGGGAACAGCAGGTTGGGTTGCCTGGGGTGCTTCGGTCGCGGCGGGCGCCTCGGTAGTTGCAGGGGCGCAGGCTGCCAGCAGGAAAGCTGCAACCAGGGTAATCACAAGGGCGAGTTGAATATTTTTCTTGATCATATGAGGTTCCTCCTCAAATAGATAGTTTGGTGATCTGTTGCTGATGCCAGTAATTGGACGAAAAGAAAAGAATTATCTCGGCTGGACCTCCTTATCATTGATCATTGAGAGTTGTCGATTGTCGGACGATTAATTTTGGTTCGACGCATAGCTGCCGGCATGGGTTATCGGGCTTTTCGATTGAGCTGATCAGCTGGCAGGCCGCCTCACGCCCCATGCGGTATGTGTCTTGCAAGATGGTGGTAAGTGGTGGGTCGAAGTACGAAGCCAGGGGCATATCGTCAAACCCGATCACCGAAATGTTCTTAGGGACATGTCTTCCGGCATCCCGCAGGGCGCGGATTGCCCCTACCGCCATCCGGTCATTCTGGGCGAAGATGGCGCTTGGCGCATTCTCCTGCTCAAGGAAATCTTGCACCGCCATGTACCCAGATGTAGCTGACCAGTCGCCCTCATATATAAACCTGCGTTGGAAGGGGATTCCGGCGGCATTCAGGGCAGCCTGATAACCGCGCATGCGACCCTGACTTGACTCTTCTGCCATCGGTCCAGTGATGTGTGCAATATGCGTGTGGTTCAATTGGATCAGGTGTTCCGTGGCCATATAGCCGGCGTTTTCATCATCCAACGTTACAGAAGCGATCCAATCCAGTTTGGGATTTGCCCCGATGAAGACCGCCGAGACATACCTGGGGATGCGTACGTGATGAGGTTCCACTTTGGGGGTAATGACCAGCAGCCCTTCCGTACGTCGGCTGGCAAG
>DATCYX010000348.1:0-2146 GCA_036526235.1 Anaerolineales bacterium
ATGCCGCGTTAGCCGCACCGCTTCCTACCCCGACGCCGACAGAACCCCCTCCTCAGTTGCCGCTCTTTGACCCCCAAGCGATGGAGGCCTCGGGGATAATGCGGCTAGCGATTCTGGATACCAGCATCCCAGCTCGGCCGCGCACTGTAGTGGATAAATACATCGTAGAGAAGGGCGATACAATATTCGGGATCGCCGAAAAATTCAATCTTCAGCCTGAGACCATCCTATGGGGAAATCAATTTGCCCTGGCTGATAACCCCCATAACCTGCGCCCAGATCAGGAGCTAAACATCCTGCCAATTGACGGCACTTATTACCAATGGCAAGCAGGCGACGGGCTAAACGGCGTTTCCAAGTTCTTTGGTGTCAAGCCTGAAGATATAATCAATTACCCTGGTAATCAACTGAACCCGGATGAAATCGGTGATTTTGCCCACCCCAACATAGAAGCCGGCCCATGGCTGATCGTACCGGGTGGTCGGCGCGAATTCATTACCTGGAGCGCCCCAGCCATCCCGCGCGATAACCCGGGCGTAGCCAAGGTGCTTGGTCCTGGGGCTTGCGGCTCAGTTGTGGATGGTGCTGTTGGTGTGGGTGCCTTTATCTGGCCCTCAAATAACCACTTCCTGTCTGGCTTTGATTACTCTCCTGCTTCTAATCATCCTGGCGTTGATATTGACGGAAACACTGGCGATGCGGTGTACGCAGCCGATAATGGCGTTGTCGTCTATGCTGGATGGAATAACTGGGGCTACGGTTATGTCGTGGTTCTCAACCATGGGAACGGCTGGCAGACCCTTTATGCTCACCTCAGCGCCTACAATGTAGGCTGCGGGCAGAGCGTCTATCAAGGAACTTTGATTGGAGCCATCGGTAGCACCGGAAACTCCTCTGGCTCGCACCTGCACTACGAGATGATGTACCAGGGCACCAAGGTGAATCCCTGGGATTACCTCCCCTAAACGAAAATCCCTTCCTCACCCTCCCCAGCTCCCTCAGTTGCTATCCTCCTGACATAGAGGTCTGCATAGGTTGGCAGGTGGGCGTTCCTGTTGAATAGGAAGACATCAAAAAACGGGATGCTGGCATCCCGTTTTTCGTCCATCATCCCCTCCCCATCTGGGTAATCCAAAAATTATGGTTTTATCGCTGTGATTTTTGCACTGAACACCGTCTTGCGCAGCGACTCACTGGGAATGTCTTTCAGGTCAAACGCCTCGCCGACCTGGTCAATGGCTTCGTCGATCGTCTGCGGCTCAAAGTAGACCGGATTCAGCTTCACATCCACAAAGCCGGCAGCTTCGATGGCGGAGATGTATTCCTGGACATCTAAAGCGCCCGCCACGCAGCCTGCCCAGGCGCTGAGGCTGGACTTAACTGCCTGGGGCAGGGGACCATCCGTCACTAGATCGCTCACGGCAAGCTTGCCGCCCGACTTGAGCACACGAAAAGCCTCGCGAAAGACCTGGGGCTTGTCGGGACTGAGATTGACCACACAGTTTGAGATGATCACGTCAACGGTGCTATCCGGTACAGGCAGGTGCTCGATCTCGCCCAATCGGAATTCTACATTCTCAATGCCCAGCTTTTTTTGGTTGGCGCGCGCCTTATCCAGCATGGCGGGAGTCATATCGATGCCAATTACCTGGCCATCAGCGCCCACCCGCTGCGCAGCCAGGAAGCAATCGATGCCACCACCGGAGCCCAGGTCCAATACAGTTTGACCAGGCTGTAGTGCGGCCAGCGTCACTGGATCGCCGCAACCCAAAGAGAGACCGGTAACTTCATCCGGCAGGGCAGCTGCGTCGGGGGTGTCGTAGAAGCGCACAGAGCTACTGGACTCTCCGCCACAGCAATCGCTATCCGATGGGGCGCAGCCGCAAGAGGCTTCTGAGGTCGGCTGGAAATCCTCAGCGATCTTTCCATATCGTTCTCGCACGAAGGTGCGAATGTCCTGGGTGTTTTGTTCAATGGTCATTACGATCTCCTGATATATAGAAGTATTTATATTTGTCTATATGTTACACGCAGTTTTTACTCTTGTCAAGAGTAAATCTGACCTTCGGACAAAAGTTCGGACAGGGTCTTGCCAAAACAGATAGAAGCCTCTAAATTGAGTAACCGCTCTCAACGAGATACTCAA
>DATCYX010000349.1:0-2449 GCA_036526235.1 Anaerolineales bacterium
GCTGGCAGAATCGGCTTCGCAATGGGCACGCCAGCATAACCTGCAACCCGCAGCTGAAGATCACTTCAGGGTTGCCCTGATCGCAGTCGATATGCAGAACACTTTTTGCCTCCCGGACTTCGAATTGTTTGTCGCTGGCCGCTCAGGTATGGGGGCTGTTGAGGATAATCGCCGCCTGTGTGAGTTCATCTATCGCAACCTGGGGGTTTTAACTCGCATTATCCCGACCATGGATACACACCAGGCTATGCAAATCTTCCACCCCATTTTCTTGGTGAACGAGCAGGGTGAGCATCCTGCGCCGCTCTCATTAATCTCTTATCAGGATGTAGAGCAAGGACGATGGAGGTTCAATGCGGCGATTGCTCCCATCCTGGGGATAGACGCAGCCTACGGACAGGAGCACTTGTTGCACTATACTCGGGTGCTAAAGGAGCAGGGGAAGTACGATTTGACCATCTGGCCATATCATGCCATGCTGGGGGGAATTGGTCATGCCTTGGTTTCATCTTTTGAAGAGGCGATCTTCTTTCACTCCATTGCCCGGCAGGCACAGCCAGCGATTGAAACCAAAGGACAGTTAGCCATTTCCGAGAGCTATTCTGCGATTGGCCCGGAGGTGCTTAAAGACTGGCGCGGTGAACAAATCGGCCAGAAGAATCCCCGTTTTCTCGGCCTTTTGGACGAATTCGATGCCGTGGTAATTGCCGGAGAGGCAAAGAGCCACTGTGTGGCATGGACAGTCGATGACTTGTTGAGCCAGATCCAGGCCTACAATCCGCTCCTGGCGCACAAGGTGTATTTATTGGAAGATTGCACCTCGCCGGTGGTGGTGCCGGATATCGTGGACTACACTGGATCGGCCGATGAAGCCTTCCAGCGCTTCGCTGAAGCGGGTATGCACATCGTCCGCTCCACCGATCCCATCGAAAGCTGGCCGGGGATGGCGGGGTAAAGCTTAGATTTCCTATAGTCTCTTGATGGGTTATTGTAGTGAGACCGTGCTAGGTGTTACCAATACCTTATCCACCCGAAGGCCATCCATATCGACAATTTCGATACGCAGATTTTCCCATTCGAAGTAGTCTCCCGCGGAAGGGATACGGCCTAAAAACATCATCACAAACCCGCCGAGCGTCTGATAAGAGTTACCTTCCTCGCCTGGTAGCGCAGCTATACGGAACAGATCTTTGAACTCATCGATGTCTAGCATTCCATTCAGTAGGTAGCTACCGTCCTTTCGGACTACGATCTCTTGTTCGGCTGCGTCGATGGCATCCGGGAAATCGCCGGCAATTGCCTCCAGGATGTTGGTGATGGTCGTCAGCCCCTGGATTCCGCCAAACTCGTCGATGATAAAGGCGATCTGGGTGCGGCTCTCTCGAAACCGCTTCAAAGTCTCTAAAATGGTCATGCCCTCGGGCAAGTATTGGGGTTGAATTATTTTTTCCTCTATGTTAAGAGATTTCCCACTCACGCATTGCGCCAGGAGGTCTTTTGCATGCACCACACCCAGCAAGTTATCCACGCCACCCCGCCCCACGGGGTAATACGAATATCGGGCGGCTGTAAGCGTCTCCCGGATCGCTTCGATGGGATTCTCTAAATCCAGCCAGACAATCTCGGTACGGGGTGTCATTTGTGCCACAATTGGGCGGTCGGCTAAGCGGAAAACCTGTTCGACCATCTCCTCTTCTTCCGGGTAAAAAATCCCCCCTGCCGTCGCTTGCTCGATCAGCAGCTTGATCTCATCCTCCGTGACTTCCGGATCAGTTGTCCTCCTCATCCCGATGAGGCGTAAGACCAGGCTCGTTGAAAAACTGAGCAGGTGGACTAAGGGCGATGTCAGACGTGAGATCGTTCGCATAATTGGGGCGACGATTGAGGCGATCCTTTCTGGGTTGTTCAATCCGATTTGTTTGGGGGCTAGTTCACCCACAATAAGCGACAGAAACGTAATTACGATCACTACCACGCTAACACTGATTACCTCACTGTATGCCGACAGGAGTGGTATCTGCGTGTGACCTAAATAGGCCTCTAGTTCTTCTGCGATGGTCGCCCCACTAAATGCACCAGTCAGTATACCCACCAGGGTGATACCGATTTGAACGGTTGAGAGAAAATGACTGGGCTGGTTGGCGATTTCTAGGGCGGCTTGGGCACCTGCATCGCCCTCGGCAGCCCTGTGTTGGAGTCTGACCTTACGGGCAGATATTACGGCGATTTCAGACATCGCCAGAACGCCATTGAGCTGAATAAGTAAGAAGATGATAAGGATTTCAAAAATAATAGTTGTCATGGGAAGCCACTCTCGTTTGGTTTTCGATAGAGCTGGGGCTACGGTCCTGGGAGAAGTATGTCGGGAAGCTGTTGCGCGCTCGATAGCCTTGAATTTACTGGAATTCGGTTCCTAATATAATATTTATAAGTGTATCATGCTATAAAT
>DATCYX010000350.1:0-7774 GCA_036526235.1 Anaerolineales bacterium
CTCGCAGCATCTCCCGGCCGAGCTGATCCACCAATGGGCCCGAAGGTCCCGAGGTGACCAGCTCCACCAGAATGCCGCGGTGCTCCTCGCTCCAGCGAGGGTTGCAAAACACCCCGGCGAGATCGAGAACAGAATGGCCCGACCAGAAGGCGTGATCCACAAAACATGATGTCCCGTCCCAGAGAGACAGGGAGGCTCTCAAGACCTCCTCGGAAAATTCCCAACCGTTGCCATTTCCAGCGGTGATGGCCAAGACTTCAAAGCCAGCCTTAGTATGTTGTCCAGGACGAGCGGATTGCGCTGGCCAGCCTTCAGCGGCCAGGATCAGGCGGGTCTCTTGCTGTTCGTCTGACATACTTTCTCCTTATTAGATCGAGCCTGCCGCAGCGCCCCGGCGAAGCATCTCTTCCACATCGACCACCTCGCCGGCAAAGCGATACGCCATCCTCAGCAGCTCTGCATCGTCGATCAATCCCCGCTTTCTCAGCAGGGCAAAGGCACTCACGATGGTATTGGCAGCCGCAGCCAGGGAGGTATTGTCGCGAGCGCTGATATCTGTCCCTTTGGCGGAAATGTATGCTCTGGGAGCAACGTGACGATCCACAAGCGCCCTGCGCTGCACAACCACCCTGGCCAGGTCTTCGATCATCCACAAAAAGAACTTCTGCCGCTGCTCATAATGGCGGAAGGTGGGGCCTCCCGCGGCTTCTGCGGTAGTACGGGTGGCGGATTCTGGCTCAGCCAGGAAGTGAAGGGGATTCCCGGATCCGACAGCGATCATTTTCTTGATGGCCAGGCCGTCCTCAGCAGCTTCAAAGCTGGCCAACTCCGGGTTCAGCACGCTCCAGGTCTCGCTCTCGTCAGCCACCAGGATGGCGCCCGGGTTAGGCGGGTTGGCATTGAGCTCGGCCTGGCGCGCAAGCCTTTCCGCCTGGCTGGTGAAAGCGGCCTTGACCACGTACAAGAAGCTTTGCCTGTAGCGGTTCAGCCTGGCGCGATCCTCCAACCAGGCGGAATAACGCGATAGCCAGCGCAGCAAGGGAGCCAGATCGCTCTCTCCCCACTTGGCGCCCACCGGCCGGTTGACAGCATAATGCAGCACGGCTGGCGGGAAGCTGCCGTCGGCATCCTGGCGGTCGGTGCGCTCGTCATAGACAGGCCAGGCATGCCCCATAAAGCCATTGGGGGCGGCTTGTTCGGTGCCATCGCCGCGCGGGCGCTCCCACACCACCAGCTCCTGCTCGATATCGTTGAGGGCGGTCTCGATGTCGAGAATATCTTGGGTGGGCAAGGTGCGGATATATGACATGCCCGCGGCATCGGTGGAAACCACGATGAACAGATTACCCGTGCGGGTCAGCTCGTCACACAGGTCGAACGCTCTCAAAGGCATGCGGTTCAGACGATGGTTCCACCAGTTCTGCAAAAAGCGGTGGGTGCGCTCGTGCCTGCACTCCACACCCAGCCCACCTCCAACGACATATTGAGACATTAATTCGACGACACGACGGGCAAGCGGATTTTGTCGCCAGGCATCCAGGGCGTCTCGCAGGATCTCATCGCGGTCATAGCCATGCCGGTCGCGGGGGTAGGTCGACCCATAGGTCGACCCGGACGCAGCCAGGCGATCCGTCTTGTCATCCAGAGCGCGGACGGCCAAACTGGCCTGGCGTTGGATTTCCTTGCCGAAAAAGAAGCCAACAAAGCGCGAAAGCATCAAAAACCCTCCCTGTCCATTTGCTTGAGCGGATCCACCGCCTGGATGACCGCGGTTGGGGTAGAAATACGCCACTCCAGGCTATCCAGGACAGCACACAGCGCTGCAGACAGGACCCAATCATCGTGTATGAGCTTGCCAGCCTGCCCTGGCGAACTATCCAAGTCCTGCCCTCCCGACGTGCCTTCAGGCACCCCCCACTTCATGCGGCGATCTGGGCCGGGCAGCGTCTCCATCTGGCAGTAGGAAAGTTGCAGGTTGAAGGCAGAACGTTGGCTTTCTTCAGTAGCATAGTCTTTGAAACGACCGGTTTCCACGATGGTCAAGAAATCCCAGCCCAAATTGCTCTTCGTGGCCGCGTTGAACACAAAGGGGATGACCCGGTTGGGAAAAGCCCTGTCAAGAAACGATGCCAGCCCGGCGCCCACCCCGCTAGCGTCAATGACAATGTGACGGGCAACCCAATGCTCTACCAGGGCTCTAATCTGGGCATACAAGGTGGAGTGCCTGACCCCGATCCAGCTCCTTCGATCGACAACACGATAGGTAGGGGCTCTCAAAACAGGATCTTTCAAGCTAGAGAGGTCTACCTCGACCACGGTAAGGGCGGTAGAATCACGGCGCGGATTGGCAAGACTGCCTGCGCGCAGGCCAACGTGCGCATCAGCCCCTTCGTCCGTCCGCATAGCCTCATCCTCACCGGCGACGTCGATCAGCAGGGCATATATCCGCCCAGGTTGGGCGGATGGAGCGGTCTGGCGTGGGTGGCTGCCCTGCATGAGGGCCAGTCGGCGGGCGGGGAACATGCCCCCTTCGGCGTCGATCTCTTCAGAATAGTATTGCGTGCGGACCATGGGATGATCCCGACCGAGTTTGGCAATCTGCTCAGCAACGAATTTTCCGTAGGCCGGCACTTCGGCAGCGACCTCATCGGCGGTGATGACAAAGACTCGCTGCCGGACTGGACGCCCTGCCAGTGCGTCCCTGCGCTCGGCTTCACGGGCGGCGCGCAGCTCACGGGCGAGCAGCGTGCGGCTGTTCCAGGCGGTGCCCCAGAAAACGCGCGTGGCGTTGGTGGAAGCGGCCATAGGCGCGATGTCTTTATCAAACTTAGCGACCAACACATCCTGGGCCTCATCGACTTCCAGCAGGGTTGAAGCGGTGGCACCGACGATGTTGGCTTCCTGGGATCCAGACAGGAAGAAAATGCGCGCTGTTCCCACGCGATAGATATATCCAGACTCTTTCTTCCAGTTAAATTTCGTGAAAAAGTTTTTAGACAGGACACGCTCCAGGCGGCGCATGGCGTTGTGGGATTGAGGCTTCCAGGTGGGAGATATCTTCACAATTTCAGCATTGGCCATGAAGAAAAGCATCAAAAGATAGGACTCGACTTGCGCCTGCAGCTCGTTTTTTCCTGACTGCCGAGGAAACATGACCACAATGGTGTCTCCTCGCCCTTCGATCACCGATTCCACAATAGCCAGAGCGACGGATTGCTGATAGGAGCGCAGGCTTAGCTTGGCTGCGTGCCTAGCGAAGAGCCGCACATCACGCACCAAGCTTTTTAGTGTAGGCAAGTAGGTTAACAGCTCGTTCACTCGATTCCCAACTCCCTGGCAACCTCGATCACCGCCTGCAGCAGCACCGCGTTCGCATCTGTGGATGACTTATGCAGCTGTTTCTGTGCCTGCAGCAAATTAGCCAGGCGGTTCATCGCTGAGCCAATGGTGTCCAGCACCTTCAACAGGGTGGTCAGATTCATGTCGGGGTCTGTAGCCAATTGGGAGGTGCGCTGTACCAGGTTCCGCAGCGTGATGATCTCCTCCTCCAGGTCGGCTTCCGCGCCCGGCTCCTGCAGGCGTCGCGAATATAAGCCATGCTTTAGGGCATTCAGGTTGCCCGGTTGGGCACCGCGCTTGCGCCGTGGCCGTTCTTCTGGCTTGGTTTCATCAGCGTTCAAATTCATTTCCATCTGCACATCCGGCCATGAATCAGAGTCGATTCTTGAGAAAGTCATATACACCCGAAGCAGCCAGGCCAGCCGCCAGACCAAAGAAGGCCATCTCAATCCAGCCGGCCCAATCCGGTGCGGCCTCTCGCAGCCGGTAAGCCACCGCCAGCGCCACGCCCAGTGCCATGCTCACCGCGCGCAGGCTGTTGCCTCGCATGCCGAAGCCCTTGATGTATTCCACTAACCCAAAGATCAAGACCAGCAATGTGGTTGGGTTCAAGACAAAACGATCCAGGTCCATACATGCTCCTTTCTGCCATTTAGCCCCCCCGCTCTCCGGGGTTTCCAGAGGCACAGAGACCCCGGAGGCGTTAGGAGGGATATCCAGTGTGCACGCGGAGAACGGCGCAAGGTTTTCTGGGGAAGTTAAGGCCCGCTTCGCGTCCACGCAGGATTGCATGCGTATCGTAGCAAAAAAAAGTATTTAGAACAAGTGTTCTAACACGAAATCCCCCGAAATATCCCCCATTTTTGCAGACATTTTGAGAGGGTTAACCAGGTCGAAGGCGGTGAGAGCAGCTTACTGGCTGGGTGTGCGCAGCTTTAGCCGCATGCGCACGCCCGGGTGCGGCTCCAAAGTAGCCCCCATGTGTGGGCGCACATGCCGCTCAACCAGTTGCAGGTCGAAGCGGCGCAATACGGTAGCCAGCACCAGCTTGGCTTCCACCTGACCAAAAGCCGCGCCGATGCAATTGCGCGGTCCCCCACCAAACGCCAGCCACGTGTAAGGTGTTTTCTGCCCGCCAGAGGCGTGGCGCTCAGGCAGGAAGCGATGGGGGTCTTGCCAATGGCCGCGGTGTCGCTGGGTGAGGTAGATAGAGTAGATCACCCGCTCGCCAGCCGGGATGCGGTATCCCTGGTAGTCCAGGTCAGTTGCCGCCAGACGCGAGCCCAGGTGGATGGGCGGGTAGAGGCGCAGGGCTTCTCGTATCACGCTATCCAGGTAGCGCAGCCCAGACAGTTGCTCAATAGTGACCTGACCTGAAAAGCTAAAAGCATCTACCTCGTCTTGGGCGCGCTGGTAAGCTTGGGGATGGCTGCCAAGCAGGAATAATGCCCAGCTCAGCAGCGCGGTGCTGGTATCGTGCCCGGCAATGAGCATGGTGAGCAATTGGTCGCGAATCAAGTCGTCGGTCATGCCTGAGGCGATCAGGGTACCGAGCAAGTCCGGCGCGTCGCGGAAGTCCCCCAAGGCGCGCCGCTCCCGGATCAAGCGATAGAGATAATCATCCAGCCGCTGCAGCCCGCTTCGATACTGGGGACGAGGCGCATCATGCCATACCATCCAAATCCCAGGAGAGATAAAGCGGATACTATCCAGGATCGGTTGCCATAAGGGTTGCAGTTCAGGCTGAAAATCGGCGCCAAACAATGTGCCCACCAGGATCAGCAGGGCAATTTTGCGCATCTCGACCAGCATGTCAACCACGTCGCCATCGTGCCAGTGTGATGTAACCTGATCAACCGCCTGGATCATCTCTGCCAGGTATCTCTCCAGCATGCGCCGGTGCAGGGCTGGGTTCATCAATCGCCGCAGGTCATCGTGGGCTTGACCATCTTCCACCAGCAAGCCGTGACGCAGCAGGGCTACCACGGGATCGGCCTCGTTCCGCCACAGCAGCTCGCCGCGCTCCTCAACCAGGACAAAACGGGCCGCTTGCGGTCCGACGAGTACAACCGGGGTGAAACCCGGCAGCTGGATGCGAAAAACATCGCCCAGCTCGTCGTGGAAGACCTGCAACGCAGCTAAAGGGTGCCTTTCCCGCAGCATCGCCTGCAGGGCGCGCAGACCCGTCTGAGAATCCGGGTTAGGTATGGGCTTGGATGATTCCATATCTAAAAGCCATCCTCCAAAAGCAGCTCGCTGGCGACCTTTCCAGATAGGATTACCATAGGCACGCCTCCACCAGGATGCGCAGTACCACCAGCAAAGTACAGGCCCTTCACCTGCGGGGCGCGGTTGTGTGGGCGGCGGAAAGCCGCCCAGCGGCTGTTGGACGAAGTACCGTACAGAGCCCCACCTCGAGCTCCACTCATCCCCTCCAGGTCTTTGGGGGTGATGATTCCCTGATATTCCAGCTTATTACGAACATCGAAACCACGCCTTGCAAGCTGGTCTAAGAGACCCCCTGCATACCTCTCAGCTTCCCGCCTCCAATCCCAGGCTGGACCCAGAGGGGGCGCATTGACCAGCACAAACCAGTTCTCGCACCCTGGGGGCGCGTCTTCGGGTGTGGAGCGCTGCGTGATCGACACATAAATGGTTGGCTCTTCCGGAGGTATACCCTGCTTGAATATTTGCTCGAACTCCCGGCGATAATCCGATGAGAAAAATATGTTGTGGTGCTTCAGTTGTGGGTGCTCGCCGCGCACTCCCAACAGCAAGATAAAGCCCGAGCAAGATGATGGGGTTTTCTGCAAGGACATCATCCGCTTACGGATAGCTGGTTCAGGTGGCAGCATTTTTTCATAGACGGTTGTCACATCCAAGTTAGCGATTACTGCCTTTGCAGGCAAATATGTGCCATCCGCCAGGCGCACCCCGCGAGCACGGCCATCCTGGACTTCGATCGATTGTACCGGGCAATGAGTGCGGATTTCCACTCCCAGCTCTTGAGCCAGGCGCTCGACGGCACGTGCCAGAGCGTACACACCACCCTGCGGGTACCACACGCCCATGTTCAGCTCCACGTGGGCGATCACGTTGAGGGTGGCCGGTGCCAGATAAGGGCTTGCACCCACATATGTGGCGAAACGACCTAGCAATTGCCGCACGTAGGGAGATCTGACGTATCCTTGAATGGCCTGGCTCATGCTGCGCAACGCATCCACCCGCAACAAATCCATAGGTGATACTTTAAACATGCTGCTCAGCGCAGGAGGCCGATCGTAGATAAATACCGGTCCGACGACGCGATACAAGCGGGATACATAATCCAGAAATCTTCGATAGCCATCCACGTCACGCTCGTCGAACTGCGCGATGTGCTCTAAAGTCCGTCCCTTGTCCTGGCTGATGTCCAGTATCTTTCCATCAGGGAAGAAATAACGCGTCAGTGGCTCAATTGGTTGCAGTGTCAGGTAATCTTCTAGGCGTCTTCCCGCACTCTTAAACAACTCTTCCAACACATGCCGCATGGTGATCACAGATGGACCCGTGTCCCATCGAAAGCCCTCCTGGCGCAACTCGCCCATCTTGCCGCCCACGCTGGCATTTTGCTCCAGCACCACCACCCTGCGCCCACTGGCTGCCAGGCGGATCGCTGCACTCAACCCGCCCAACCCACTGCCAATCACTACCAGCGAATCAGACATCCGTCCCTCGCTGTGATATTTTACGGCCTTTCCATAAAGGCCCACCATGAGCATGCCACCATAATGATTGGATGGCGATAATGGTCATCAGGAACACTGAAACCGGCATGAAGGCGGCGTCAACCAGTCGATGCCCGGCTACCTTTGCACTAAGGAGGCGAGCTCCCAAGCCCAAGCCGATCAATAATAATGGGGCAAGCGGCCAGCCAGTCCCCAGACCGATCCATCCACCGACCAGCAGCCAAATCCAGGGGACAATGAAAAGCAACCAATGAAACAGGGTCGAGGCGACCAGGTAAAGCGGGTGACCGTGCCCGGCGAGGATATTTTTGGCAAATCCATCTCTTACCTCACGCCAGCACTGATACATTCGGCACCAAACCATTTCGCTCCCCAAGGCCATCACCAGGCGCAATCCAGATGCTTTGCTCAGCCTCGCCATCGCCACATCTTCAACTACCCGGTTGCGGACAGAAAAATGCCCTCTCACACGCTCATAGGCTTCCTTGCGGAAGGCCAGGCACTGCCCGTTGGCTGCTGCGAGGGCTGACAGGGGTACGAAACGTACCGCGACCTCAGGCAGGTATCCCAGCACGGCGAACATCATCAGCGGCACTACCAGTCTCTCTCCCCAGGACCCGCTGCGTTGGGTGGGCCAGACACTAAATACATCAGCCTTGGTTGCTTGCATGCCTGCCACGATGGCGGTCAGCGCACCCGATTCCCAG
>DATCYX010000351.1:0-5059 GCA_036526235.1 Anaerolineales bacterium
CCACAGCAGAAATGCTTACGCAAGGCGGCACTTGTTTTCAGCGATTGCGATTTGCGCGCCATAGAAACTTGGGTGCGTCAAGCTACTTTGTGAAAGCCCTGGCAGCCTACCAGCATAGCAACCCGGCCGGGCAGCCGTTTATTGATCAGAATTTTCAACCTCAAATGACAACTTTACCCTCAAGAATACTAAAGGGTTGCTGAAATCGGATCAAACCACCTCACACGTGCTTTAAATACAGATTCGCTCCTGTTCCAGGTGCAAATGTGGGGGAAACATGACTAATTGTTGATTGTGATGCTTCGCATAAATAGGTATAATCTTCCCAATGAGGAAACACTGCGTGTTTCTAATCTTGGTAGCGGCTGTTGTCTTGGCTGGCTGTTCGCGCGAGACGCCAGCGCCTAGCGCCTCCCCGCCTCCAACAACGTCTATAATGGCCTCGTCAGCGCCCACCCAATCGCAGCCTTCACCAACTCCAGCTCCTTTGGCTGTGACCGTCAATGGGGAGGCAATCCTGTTGAGCGATTACCAGGCCGAGCTGAGCCGCTATCAGGCGGATGTTGGCACGGAACTGGCAACTGAAGACCAGCAGCGCGTGTTGAATGAATTGATCGACCAGCTCTTGCTGGCGCAGGCTGCGGCGGAGGCCGGTTTCGTTGTAGACGAAACGATCTTGCAAGAGCGCTACGCGGGATTGGTTTCTCAGCTTGGTAGCGACCAGGCACTGAGAGACTGGATGGAGGCCAACGCCTACACCGAGGAGAGCTTCCGCCGGACGCTGGCCCGCTCTGTGGCTGCAGCCTGGATGCGCGACCAGATCGCCGCCGAAGTGCCGACCGCGCTAGAGCAAGTTCATATTCGTCAGATTTTGCTATATAATTCCGAGGAGGCCGACCGCGTGATAGCGCAGTTGCAATCTGGCGAAGATTTCGCCGATTTAGCGGCACTTAACGACCCGGCCGCAGGCGGCGATCTGGGTTGGGTCCCTCGGGGATACCTGCTGGATGCAAAATTAGACGAAGCGGCATTCAGCTTGCAGCCTGGTGAGTTCAGTGCTGTGATCCAGACCAGTGCAGGCTACCATATATTGCAGGTTCTGGAGCGCGAGCCACTACTTCCTCTAGAATTCGATGCCCGGTTGGTGCTGCAACGCAGGGCTGTGCAGGATTGGCTGGCGGCGCGTCGCAGCCAAAGCCAGATTCAGGTTTTTACACCGTAAATCCATCAGTGGAAAGAGGAGAGCATGGACAGCTTTGATTACTTCGATCGAGAGCGCCCTATCCACAGGATCATGAACTTCATCTGGAACGTTCTGACCATCGTCATGTTGCTGGGGGTGTTGTGTGTGGCTGGCTACTTCTTGCTGGTTTTTACCAACCCAGATACGCCTTTTAACCCCTTAAGGCCACAGCCGCTACCTTCGCCGATATCCTTGCCTACCTCCACGTCCACACCGCGCAGCATTTTGCCCCCTACCTGGACGCCCGTGCCTACCCTAGAGCCCACCGATACCCCCACGCCGCTGCCCACGGACACGCCTACTCCCACTGAGACACCCTTCAGCTTGTTTACCCCTACCGAGACTGCCACGCTCGAGGGGGCGCGAGGGATGCCTTTCGACGTGAGTCCGGGCACGCCGGTCAGCACCTCCAGTCTCGCCTTTCACCCGGAGGTCAATTGCGATTGGATGGGTGTAGCCGGACAGGTGTTTGATCTCTCCGGCGCGCCGATCTCGGGTCAGCAGGTGCGCATTGGCGGCTTTTTGGGTAGCCAGCCGGTGAGCATGCTCACTCTGACGGGGTTAACCAACGCTTACGGCACCGCCGGATTCTACGAATTCAAACTGGCCGATAAACCCAGCGCCACCTTTGGCAGCATGTGGGTACAGTTACTCGACCAGGCTGGTCTGGCGATGTCGGATAAGATCTTCTTTGATACTTTCGATAGCTGCGAAAAGAACCTGATCTTCGTTAATTTCAAACAGGTGCGGTAGAAGGCTTTATTCTCCGCTTACTTCTGCCCATACTTGTCGCATATAGGCGGCATCGTCTTCCATAGCAGGGCTCTCGCATAGCAAGCGCCCCTGGCAGCCGAATGCGTGCAGGGCGCGCAAGATGGCGCCCAGGTCCAGATCGGATTCTTGCAAGGGCAGGTGCTCCCTTTCGCCTTTTTCCCCATATTCGATACCGGATAGGTGGACGTGCAGATTCTGGAGGGCAGATTCACCCAATGCCTTCCCGTATGCATCCAATGCGCCTGACCACTCATCGTAGGTGTTCATGGAACCGTCCCCAGTACGGGCGTGCAGGTGGGCGAAATCCAGGCAGGGCTGTACGCCGGGTATGGCCTGGCTCATCTTCAAAGTGTCTTCGAGCGAGCCAAGCATGGCCGATTTCCCCATCGTCTCAGGGCGCAAGGTAACCGGGTTGCCAGCCTGGCGCAATTCTTCGATGCAGCCCTGCAGGCGGGATATGACGGTCGGCAGCACCTCGTCAGGCGGTCGCTCGAAATATGATCCCGGGTGAAAGACGATATCGCTGGCACCCGCCAGGTTGCCGTAGTGGGCAGCGTCCATCAACCGCTGGCGAGACTTGGGCCACTCTTCATCATTGGCATTCAGATTGATGTAGTAGGGGGCGTGCACGCTGATGAGCACGTCCTGCTCCCGGGCGGTTGCCTGGATAGCCGCGCAGGTCTCAGGGGAGACGCGCACGGCGCGCACCCAGCCTAGTTCCAGGGCAAATAGGTCTAGCTCGGCGGAACGCAACACAGCACCCACACTGCCACCGGGCTTGGAGGGGGTGGAGATGGGTGAACCGACAGTGCCAAAGCGAAATGACGTAGAAGACATAGATAGCTCCAGGTTCGATGATTCAATAAGTATGGGCGGGAGATCAGGGTCCAGCCACGAGGGGTCTCAGCCGCTCCCACAAGGGGGGACCCAAGATGAGAAAACCGATCAGTATGGCAGCCATGGCAGCAATCAGCACGGCTGCGGCACCGACATCTTTGCCCACGCGAGCCAGTTCGTGGTGCTCGTGGTGGCTAGCCAGATCTACCACAGCTTCCAACGCCGTGTTGATGAATTCAGCGGTCCACACCATGGCGATGGCGATGATAATTCCAGCCCAATCACGGGGCGATAAGTGAAGCCAGGCCGAGATGATGATGACCGCCACGCTGATCACGGCATGAATCCAGGCGTTGCGCTGGGTGCGGATGACGAACGACCAGCCGCGAAAAGCGTAGCGAAAGGCGCGGGCCCGAGATGACAGGAAAGAGAACATAAGGGTGTTTTGCTGGATCGATGATCATTCCTTGGGCAGCGTGACGCTGCTGCCCAGTTGCTTCAAGACCTCCCCCTGTAGCTCCCACATGCGGTCACGCTCATCCGGCTCGGCATGGTCATGGCCCAGCAAGTGTAGCACCCCATGCACGACCAGGAGGCGCAATTCATCCTGGATTGGATGACGCCCCGCATCTGCCTGGGCGACAGCCCGCGGGTAGGATATGAGGATGTCGCCTAGATAACGCACGCCAGAATCGGGGTCAGTTTCGTCTGTGGGGAAGGAGAGCACATCCGTGGGGGTGTCGATTCCAAGGAAGCGGTGGTTGAGCTCATGAAGTTCAGCGTCGTCTGTGATGACGATGGTCAAATCTGAGCCTTGGATACCCGCCTGTTGCAGGGTCTGCATGCCAGCGCGTTCCAGATCAGACAGGATTTCAGGTGCTATCGGGATGGATTTGGCGAGAGATTCCGAGACCTGCAGGTGAATCATGATGATGAATCGGGGGCAGGAGTTGGCGGATTGGATTTTGGAGAAGGATTTGCTTCCTGCGCAGTTTGAGCGCCGGTTGGCAACGTGGGAACCGCCTCGGTTGCGGAAGGGGTGGTTTTTTCCAAGTTGGGGTATTCGATGCGCGGGTGATAAACACCCCGTAGCGTGGTGGTGAATGACTCGGCAATCGCATCCAGGTCACGCAGGGTCAGATCGGTATCATCTAGCTGTCCCTGGGACATGCGATTTTGGATCACACTCTTGATCAGGGCGCGCATCTCGTCGGTGTCTTTGGGGCGCTCGGCGCGCACCCGGGCTTCACAGCCGTCGGCAAGCATCAGGATGGCGGTCTCACGCGATCTGGGGCGTGGACCTGGATAGCGGAAGAGCTCCGGATCAACCTTGCTTTCGTCACCCCCAGCGGCCTTCACGGCGTTCACGTACTGGTAACGGGCGATCATGGTGCCATGATGCTCCAGCATGAAATCCTGGAGGCGGCGAGGGATGCGATACTTGCGCGCCAGCTCCAGGCTATCTTTGATGTGTTTGGTGATGATCGATGCACTGGGTAACGGATCTAGTTGATCATGAGGGTTGGGATTGCCGGGCATCTGGTTTTCGATGAAGAAGGCCGGGTTGAGGGCTTTGCCCACATCGTGGTACAGTGCGCCCACCCGGGTTAGCAGAGCGTCAGCGCCGATGTGTTCGGCTGCCTGTTCGGCCAGGTTTGCCACCTGCAGGCTGTGCTGGTAGGTACCAGGCGCATTGCGCAGCGCAAATTGCAGCAAGGGGTGGTCTGGACGTGAAATCTCCAGGAGTTGCAAAGCAGTGGTCATACCCAATAATTGGGCCAGGAAGAATTGCAGCAGCACAGCCAGGCTGGCCGAGGCGGTGCCATTCAGCAGCGCTGCACCAACCAAGGTGGTGATGCCGACCCAATCGGTTTCGGGCAGGGGTAATCGGAAGGCAATGGCGACCAGGCTCCCGCTACTGGCGATTACCGCGCCTGCCCAGAAGAAGGTCAGGATTCGCTGGCCTCGTCCCAGGGTTAATACCCCAAAGAAACTGCTCAATGCATAATATAGGGTCAAATCCAGGGCGTTTGGATAACCATAGGCGACCAGTATCGCCAGGGAGAGCGACGAGACCAGCGCAGGCTCTGCGCCGAATAGCACAGCCACAGTCAGGCCGTAGGCTGCCAACGGAAAGACATATGGCAAGACACCGTGCCCCGAAATGATCAGGCGCGCGCTTAGCAGGAAGACCAGGAATAGTAT
>DATCYX010000352.1:0-4354 GCA_036526235.1 Anaerolineales bacterium
CTGATCTCAGTGGATTGTTCTGGCACCTGTGAGTTGACGGATTATGAGGACATGAAGCGTAACGGTGGCTTCGACCTGGAGAGTTTCCTGGAAAGTGCGTCTGCCGGATCGGAACCACACGGTTTGAACCTGCGTGCCGCCTGCCAGATGTGCCTCCAGCCAGACTACGAGGCGGCGGATGCTCACTTGCAACTCTTTGGCGCGGATGTGCAACAGGGCATACCGGTGGTGCTGCGGGATGATATCGCAATGAAACTTGAGCTAGTTGCCGACCCCAATCCTTCGGATGGACGCAAGCAAATTACGGATCAGGTGGTGACCAGGCATGAGCAGAAAAGGCAAGCTGAACTCTCAGCTATTCGGGGTGAGCTCTCTTCCAACGGCGGCATGGCGTCCTTGTTCTCCACCTGCTTGCGCTGCCACAATTGTATGACTGCCTGCCCGATCTGCTATTGCAAGACCTGCCTGTTCCGCTCGGAGGCGATGAGCCACCCGCCGGAATACTACCTGAACGCTGCGCATCGCAAGGGGGCTGTTCGCCTGCTCAGCGATACCCTGCTGTTTCACATGACACGCCTTAACCATATGGGTACTTCATGTGTCAGCTGTGGCATGTGCGCGTCGGCCTGTCCGGCCGACATCCCGGTGGGGACCATATTTAGCGCCATCAGCGAGCAGGTGCAGACAGCTTTCGGCTACCAGCCTGGCAGGGATGTAGGCGAGCCACTGCCATTGATCACATTCCAGCCGAATGAGTGGACAGAGATAGGTGAGGGGTGATGAGCGCAATGGAAAACTTGCCTCTTGTCGAGACAGATAATTCTCCACCATCTGCCCAACCCTCGAATGGTGCCAAATCTGCGCTGATCATCGGCGCGGGGATTGCGGGAATCCAGGCGGCGCTGGATATCGCTGATGCAGGCTTCAAAGTGTACCTGGTTGAGCGCTCGTCAAGCATTGGCGGGCGCATGTCCCAGCTTGACAAAACTTTTCCGACGCTGGACTGCTCCGCATGCATACTAACCCCCAAGATGGCGGACATCTCGCGCAATCCCAATATAACCCTGCTGACCGGCACGCAGGTGGTTGGCGTAGAAGGCCAGGCAGGGACATTCCACGTTCAGTTGGAGCAGCAGCCCCGTTATGTAGATGTGACGAGTTGCACCGGCTGTGGCCTGTGCGCCGACGCCTGCCCGGTGGAGATGCCAAGCGAATTTAATGCGGGGCTGGTGACGCACAAGGCGATCTACCGCCGTTTCCCTCAGGCTGTACCCGCAGCCTATGTCATCGAGAAGCGGGAGTCTCCTTGTAAGAGTGCTTGCCCGGCGCACATACCGGTCCAAGGCTATACCGCTTTAATTGCGCAGGGAAAATTCCGGCAGGCATTAGAGCGCATCCGCCAGGCCGGGGTGGCTTTCCCTGGCACCTTGGGACGCGTGTGCTATCACCCTTGCGAGAGCATCTGCAAGCGAGGTGAGTGGGACGAGCCTGTGGCGATTTGTGCCCTCAAACGCTTTGCATACGACGCGGCTGCAGACGATGATACTCCTCAACCAGCGCCGAAGCAGTGGGACGAGCGCGTGGCTGTCGTTGGCGCCGGTCCGGCAGGGTTGACAGCAGCGCATGAATTATTGCGGTTAGGTTATCCGGTAACGGTTTTCGACGCTTTGCCCGTCTCTGGAGGGATGATGGCGGTTGGCATCCCAGGATATCGTCTACCCAGAGATGTCTTGCGCCATGAAATCGAATACATCTGCAGCCGGGGAGCAGAAGTGCGCTTGAATACGCCGGTGGGTCGAGATGGAGGCCCCAGCCTGGACGATTTGCGGAGCGAATTTAACGCTGTTTTCCTGGCAATTGGGGCGCATGGTAGCAGCCGCTTGAACGTGCCCGGTGAGGATCTGCCCGGTGTGTACCAGGCGTTACCTTTCCTGCGTGACCTCAACCTGGGTAAACCGGTAAAGGTTGGGAAGCGTGTGGCGGTCATCGGCGGCGGCAACTCAGCGGTTGATGCCGCCCGTTGTGCCTTGCGCCTCGGTTCGCAGGTGGAAATCCTGTATCGCCGCTCGCGGGCTGAGATGCCTGCCGCTCCGTATGAGGTGAACGCGGCTGAGGCAGAAGGCATTGCATTGCAATTGCTGGTAGCGCCCACGCGTGTGCTGGAGAAAGATGGGCGTGTAAGTGGGATCGAGTGCATTCGCATGCAGTTAGGTGAGCCAGACGCCAGTGGGCGGCGGCGCCCCGTCCCCATCCCAGAATCCGAGTTCGTTGTGGATGTGGATACCGTGATTGCGGCGATTGGACAAAATGTTGAGTCGGATGGCCTGGGTGTGGAGACCAAATGGGGTCGCCTGGTGGTTGATCAAGACACTTTGGCAACTTCCCTAGAGGGGGTGTTCGGGGGCGGCGATGCAGTGACTGGTCCAGCCTCGGTGATAGAAGCGATTGGGGCGGGCATACGCGTGGCTGAATCTATCCATCGCTATTTGCGTGGGATTGACATGCGCCAGGGTCGACGGCTTTCTTGGCCTGACCCCAGGGAGATCAGCGTCAAACCCTTTGCTCCGGTCCAGCCAGCCGTTCGCCAGGTCATGGCGGAATTAAGTCCATCGGCACGCAAATCGGATTTCCGTGAAGTTGAGCAAGGCTTCACTCCTGAACAAGCCATGGCTGAAGCGCAACGCTGCCTGGATTGTGCCGTATGCTCCGAGTGCATGCAATGCGTGGATGTTTGCGAGCGCGGTGCGATTCTCCATGATGACCAGCCGCAGCAATTTGATGTTGAGGTGGGCACGCTTATTGTGGCTACCGGTTTCGATGTTTTTGACCCACACCGCAAGCCGGAGCTGGGTTACGGCATTTACCCTGAGGTCATTACTACCCTGGAGTTTGAACGCCTGGTATCCGCCTCAGGCCCGACGGCGGGCAAAATCTCGTTGAATGGTCACCAGCCCAAGAAGGTGGTTTTCATCCAGTGTGTGGGCTCGCGCGACCGCAGCCAGGGCTTGCCGAACTGTTCCCGCGTGTGCTGTATGGCAGTCGCCAAACAAGCACATTTGGCGCATGACCGTCTGCCGGATGCAGAGATCACCGTGTTTTACATGGACGTGCGCGCTTTTGGCAAGGGATTCGAGGAGTTCTACGACCGTGTGCGGGAGGAGGGTGTGCTCTATCGGCGCGGAAATCCCTCCGAGATCATCCGGCGGGGCGAACACCTGGTGGTACGCGCCGAAGATACTTTGCTAGGCGAGCCGGTTGAGGTAGAAGCTGACATGGTGGTGCTGGCAGTAGGTCTGCTTCCGCGCCAGGATGCAGTAGATCTGGGAGAAAAGCTCCACCTTGGAGTTGGTACGGATGGTTATTTCGTAGAGGAGCATGCCAAGTTACACACCGTTGAGAGTGGCGTGGAGGGGGTCTACCTGGCAGGTTGTTGCCAGGGCCCCAAGGACATACCTGATACCGTTGCGCATGCCAAAGCTGCTGCTTCGGCTGCGATGATTTTGTTGGCAGGAGAAGGAGCCGGATATGCTAATGATTGAAAGCCGCCAATTAGTCCGGGATTATGACCTGTTTGCCTGTATCCAGTGCGGTAAGTGTACAGGGGGATGCCCAATGGCCATGAAAACCCGCCTAAACCCCAGGTCACTGATCTACCGCCTACTGCTTACAGATAACGGATTTGATCTCGAAGGGCATGAGGAGCTTTGGGATTGCACGACCTGCTCTACATGTTCAGAACGCTGCCCAAAGCAGGTTAATCCAATGGATATGCTGATCGCTTTGCGCAGCCAAATCGTTGAGCGTGGCCGCGTCCACCCGAATGTCAAGACTGCCCTGGAGAGCACCTTCCGCTATGGCAATCCACTGACCATGCCGCGTGAGGATCGCGCTGCCTGGGTGGGCGATACCCTGGTGAAGAACTACGAAGAGGGAAGGGATTACCTCTATTTTGTCGGATGCACACCTTCTTACGACCCGCGCGTGCAACAGGTTGCCCGTTCCCTGGCAAGATTAATGGCAAAAGCTGACGTTGATTTCGGCATTTTGGGGGAGGAGGAAAGCTGCTGTGGCAGTGAAGTGCGTCGTTTGGGTGAGGCGGGGCTTTTCGAGATGATGGTAGAAGAAAACCAGGAGCTCTTTAAAAGCTTGGGGATACACAAAATGGTTACCACCTCGCCGCACTGCTTCAATGTTTTTAAGAATGATTATCCCAAGAATGGAATGCAAGTAGAACATTACACCCAATTGCTGTCCGGGTTGGTAGATCAGGATAGCGGTGCAGCGGGAGGTCATCTCTCCTTTACAGGCAGTGTTGATGCCAAGGTCACTTATCACGATCCATGTTACCTTGGCA
>DATCYX010000353.1:0-4768 GCA_036526235.1 Anaerolineales bacterium
CTCTAAAGGGGTTACCGGTTCCTCAATGTCAGGCTCCCCGCGCCAATGTTGACGTTAATGGTCAGTCGAGGACCTTCACCTGACAAGGTATATTCATTCCCAGACTTCTCCCACTCCCCGCCGATATCTACATTCGCTAAACCGCTATCCACAAACACGCGTGTCAAGACTCCCTCGGGCACAATCAGCTTGACGCTGCTAAAACCCGAATCGATCGTCACGGTGGCGTCGCGCTTCAGCTCGCCCGAGAAGTCGAGTGTATAGTCGCCAGCACCACCTTTGAATACCATGCTGTCGAAATTGGCATTTGCCAGACCAGTCATCTCGACTCGGGAGGCGCCTGTGGTGTAGCGGAATGTATCCATCTCGGATTTATTCGGCACAGAGAAGCTCAATTGAGCATCTGCAGCGCCATCGCTGACGCGCAGCGATTCGATTTTCAGACCACCCAGCTCGAACTCACCCTTGTATGCCCCTGCATTGATACGCAGGTCCATAGGGACATCCCCCAATCTTAAGTCCCACACGTTCTTATACTCATCACCGAATCTGGGTATACCGTCAATTTCAAAATCCCCGGTGGTGATGAGCACTTCGTTCTTGTCAACACTCACCTGAGGCTTCAAATCCCGAACATTATAGCTTGCCGTGCCATTGACCAGGGCATCCTGGGCGCCTGGAGCAAGCGTGAATTCCCCCGCGCCAAATGAAAACTCCACTCGCGTTACATCTCCCTGTTGCTCTGGTAGGGAGACAGAGACATCCTCGGTCACTAAGGGACCAATATTGACCTCTTTGACCGGCACATCGATGGTAAATCCACAGGCCAAGGTGACCAGGGCCAGAGCGCTAAGAGCAATTAACATAGATTTTGGTAACATAATAATTCTCCATTTTTATAGTATGTCAATTTCATATACGCTCAATTGGTCGCGAGGTTGCAAATTAAGAACGAGTCATTTTCGGCGCCTGATGACAACAACACTTACCACCCCATAAAGGGCATAAATTAGCCCTGATATCACGATAACAAACTTTAACACCGCACATATTTGGGCAATACGCGGCCATAGCGCGATCTCAACGCCGAGCAAAACCTCCATCAAGCTTATGTTTTCGATAGCGTCCAATACGGCTGCCAAAACTTGCGCCCAAGCTAATCGAATACCCAAAATTGCCAGCGGATGATGATATAAGGCAAGCTCCTCGGCAATCCAGGAACAAGCCAACCCAATCGCTAGCGGATACGCCAGCAAGAACACAAAATCCAGCCCCAGACCAAAAGCGGCTATCAGCCTATCTGTCTCTCCCCAACCGGCAAGAATATTGCGGGCTGCGTCCAATGTGCCAGCCAACTCGAAAGAAATGATCCCATAGGGGGAGGCAGATGAGATCAATGGTCTATTAATCACATTCAGCAATGCCATCAAAGCCAGGGAGGCTAAGATAGAAAGGGCCAGAACACGCTTTTGAAATTTTGGCGAGATGAACAGAATGGGATTATTCATAGACCGCTTCTCCTATGGCTCAAAAAGTATCATTAATTGCTTTCCTTTCAGAGTATGCCATAGGAACACTTATCTCACAAGAAGATCGCGTCTACTTTTAAGATAAAATGATATGAATCACTTCTAAAATTCATAAAGTCACTGTGTAAATACAAGAGGATACCCATGACCGACAACCCACAACCTGAAAACAATCTGTCTGACGAGTTTCGCGCCTTAGGGGAAAACCTAATCAAAGCCCTCGAATCAGTCTGGGAGAGCCCCGAACGCAGAAAGCTCCAGCAAGAAATTGAATCTGGGCTGAACGAGTTAGCTTCGACATTGCAAAGAGAAGCTCGCACTTTTCGCGATAGCCCGGCTGGTCAACAACTCAAATCAGATTTTGAGGACTTGAGCCAACGTGTGCGCAGTGGTGAGGCCGAGGAAAAAGCCAGAGAGGAACTTCTCAAAGCTTTGAATTTAATCAACACTGAGCTTGAGAAGGTAACCTCTCGATGGGGCAAAAGGGAATCCAGCGATAGGGAAAGCCAGACCCCACCAACCGCATGATATAATGTCACATCACCCCATCTAAAAACCAGGAGGATTCCAGCCGATGGAGATCTCAACCACCGAATATAAACGCTGCGATGTGGTCGAAGCCAAAGGACGCGTCGACAGCAGCACCGCCCCTCAGCTGGAGGAGGCGCTTAAATCTATCACCGATTCGGGTCGGTTTAAGATTGTACTTGATATGAGTGAAGTAACCTTTATGTCCAGTAAGGGTTGGTGGGTGCTTATTGATACACAAAAAACCTGCAAACGATATAAGCGCGGCGAATTGGTACTGGTCAATGTACGGGACGAGATCCAAGATTCTCTAAATTTAGTAGGGATGGGCTCGTATTTTAACATTTTTACTGATCTCACCTCCGCGGTTGGTAGCTTTTAGGAGTTAATGAATACAGTTAATTTGCCGGCTGAATACAAAAGCCTGGAAAAAATCAGCAAATTTGTCATACAAGCAGCCCGTGAGGCGGGTCTTAGTGACCAAGATATTTACGAAGTCGAGTTAGCGGTAGATGAGGCCTGTAGTAATATCATCGACCACGCATACGGTGGTGAAGGCATAGGCGATATGCGTTGTTCGGTTGAGGTTGGCAAAGGAACGCTGAAAATCATTCTCAATGATCACGGGCGACCTTTTGACCTTGCCTTAGTACCCGAACCAGTGGTAAATATCCCCTTGCAAAAGTTAAAAAGACGGGGGGTGGGTGTTTACCTGATGCGCAAAATGGTTGACGAACTACACTACGAGTCTTCAAAAGAAGCTGGCAATGTATTGGTTTTGATAAAGCGTAAATAGAGTGAGAGCAAAACCAGAATTGTTGCTGTAATGATATACAACACCGGTTTTGCTCTCTTGATTTAACCTTCTATCACATTGAAAAGCTGAGAAGATTCGCTATCCAGCATCGCCCAAAGCGTGTATATGCCCAGCGCTGTCCCGATAGGGAACCCTGGCAGATTCAGTAAAGCCAGGATAATCGCCAGGATACGCGCCCAAGGCTTGAATTTAAGCAATCCCAATCCAGCGATGATGCCGGGGACAGATACAAGCACCACGATCACAGCAATCACCAAAGCGACAATTCCTGTCACGTAGATGGCTGTTTCATCGCCAGAGATCATTCCCCCCCCAGCTATGACGGCAAAGGCAATCAGCGCCCCAAATATTCCCAGCACCCCTAAAATAATATATAGCCAGGCGATAATTCTGATGTGGTCTTTCATGTTGATCCTCCATATGTGACCCAGTTTTGTGTTCCTGATATTATTTACGTAATCTATGCGACTTTGTTGCATACCTTGGATGGACACAAGCCTTGCAGAAATTCCCCGATTCGGTTATACCAACAGTTGTGCAAACGCGCTTTCGTACTCCACAATTGCCTCTTCGCTCCATCGCAAATTTTATCGTGCTGACCAGCCTGTTTGCGATTGCATACTCCCAATCCCCGCTGTACACTTCTAACCAAAACCAATACTTCTTGCACGGATTTGCATCGGCAGGTTATGGGAATCTGTCCCGAGACTGGCTAGCCAACACTCTGGATCCCACGCCTATCTTCAGCAAGCTGATCGAGCTGACTGCCCTATACCTGCAGCAAGAGATTACATATTATCTATACTATGCTCTATTAATGGGCATCTACTTGTTCAGCCTGTCAGGCATGGCGAGCACCCTGTTCGATCTTCGTAACTCTCGCTCGAAATCCATGGCATTTACCGTATTGTTTATCGCGATCCACTCGGCAGGGCTGCGCTTTGCCCTGTCTCGGTGGCTGGGGGTGAATTGGACCTACGTGCTCGAAGATGGGGTTGCCGACCAGCGCATGCTCGGGCCAGTCTTCCAGCCTAGCGCCTTCGGGGTGTTCCTGGCGCTCTCCCTCTATCTCTTCTTACAACGAAAACCCTACCGGAGCCTGCTGGCCGCATCTATCGCGGCCACATTTCACCCCACCTACCTGCTCAGCGCCGCAATGCTGGCGATGGCTTATGCACTGGTTGACTGGATCGAAGGTAAAAGACTCTCGATCCCCATCAAATATGGCCTGGCTGCTTTACTATTCGTGTCACCCATCCTGGCTTACGTATTTACTGCGTTCGGCAACACCTCGACAGAAATCGCCTCTCGTGCGCAGGAAATCCTGGCAGTTGTCCGCATCCCCCACCATGTGATGATCAATCAGTGGTTTGATGCTACTGTCATCGCAAAACTGGCACTGGTAGCCGCTGCGATCTACCTGGCACTCCGTCGACATCACTTTCAAGCCGCGGATACCCATCGAAGCCCAGCCTGGCGGTTAGGCCTCATTCTGCTCATCGTTTCGCTGGAATGCATCCTGCTCACCCTCTTACAAGTCATAACTCAAAGCCAAGCTTTAGCCCTGCTCTTCCCTTGGCGGTTATCCATCCTGATCGTACCCGTTTCCACCACGTTGATCCTGGCCTATTTTGTGGAACGGATCATGGACACCCAGGCAGCACAACCCGCCCATCGTAAGCGCCTTGCCCGTTTATTGAGCACATTCATTCTCTTTATGGCAGTACTGGTTGGGGGAATTCGCTTTTGGCTTGATCTGGGACGCAAAGCTGCAGAGCCTGAACAAACGCTGTACTCTTATGTCTATACGCATAATTCTCGGGACGACATCTACCTGATACCGGTCAAAATGCAGGATTTCCGCCTGGAAACCGGCGCGCCCATTTGGGTTGAT
>DATCYX010000354.1:0-4762 GCA_036526235.1 Anaerolineales bacterium
GGCAGGTGATACGCTGAGCCAATTGATATCTTGGCCTGTTCGGCCATGCGCAAACCAATGCTTAAATTGTACTTGTTGCGCATATACTGAACAATCTCTTCATCCATTTCGTCGCCAGCCACGCGTAACGAGCGGGAGACAACCACACCGCCCATCGACATCACGGCTACCTCAGAAGTGCCGCCGCCAATATCTACAATCATACTACCACGAATTTCGCTCACCGGGAGCCCAGCGCCCAGAGCCGCTGCCACTGGTTCTTCAATCATATAGGTTTCTCTGGCTCCGGCAGACATCGATGCGTCGTACACTGCCCGTTTCTCCACTTCCGTAACGCCGGACGGGATCCCAATGACTACACGCGGTCGAGGGACTGGCACGATGCTTTGTTCGTGGGCTTTACCGATAAAATATTCCAGCATGGCTTGGGTAATCTCAAATTCGGAGATCACTCCATCGCGCAGTGGTCGGATAGCGATCACGTTGGCTGGGGTGCGTCCCACCATTTCCTTCGCCTCTGCGCCGATGGCTAACGGTTTTCGGCTGCGCTTTTCGACCGCTACCCAAGACGGTTCATTAATAACGATGCCTTTACCCCGGACATTAACTAATGTGTTCGCTGTGCCAAGGTCGATGCCAATGTCCAGAGAGAAAAACCCCAACAGCCAGTTGAGGGGATTGAACGCCAATTCAGGCTCCTCCGTCGTTCGCTATGGATGTGTATCTCTTTAAGGCATTGTTAAGAATGGCCCTCTCAGACACATCGGGATGGATTATACCAGAACATGACCCCCACCGAATTTCAGTATTTACATTGTTAAAATTCTCACATTTTCCATAAAAACATGTCATTTAAGGCTTGGGGGCATGTCGTTTTACCAATTTCCACACCATTTTTGTTTTGTACATAATGTCAGACGGTCGTGGGGGACTATTTAGCTTACAATCATGAAAACCATGTCTTAGGGATTAGGAATCAGGTATAATTTTCGCGCGTTATGATCTATATTTAGGAGGTAAGTGGCCTTTATAAGCAATTATTCTAGGGAGAGATAGCGCAAGGACCTTCTTACAGAAGGTTGACGAGGACGAGGGTTCCCGCCTGCGAGGGCGGGGTAACCGGCTAACCTTTAGGTTGCCAGCCTGAGGGCCGGGAAAATCGAATGATCAGCGGAAGCCCTCCGGGCCAGCCACGGCCCGCTTTCTTTCCCTCCATTGTAAACTTCGCGGCAAACGCTGCCCGGGCAACCGCACAGACAAAACCGTGAAGAGTGGCAGAATCTAAAAGAAATTTGGAGGGAATCCCATGTGTGGAATCGTTGGATACATTGGATCGCGGGACGCCACGCCCATCATTCTGAATGGGTTGAAACGTTTGGAATACCGCGGTTATGACTCCGCTGGACTGGCGGTGTTGGAGAACGGGCATATCGAGGTGCGCCGCGACGCAGGCAAGCTGGCGCGCCTTTCGGCGATGGTCGAGGATTCGCCTGTTCATGGAAACCTTGGTATTGGGCACACGCGCTGGGCTACGCATGGCGAGCCAAGTGCCCGCAATGCCCATCCCCATCTAGGCATGACCGGCAATGTAGTGGTCGTGCACAATGGGATTGTGGAGAATTTCCTGGAGCTGCGCGAAGAGCTCAGTGCCGAGGGAGTAGAATTTAAATCGGATACAGATACGGAAGTGATCGTTCACCTGGTCGAGCGTTATCTCAGCCGAGATACAGGCCTGGCGGAGGCAGCCCGCAGCGCACTCTCTCACTTGAAAGGCGCACACGGTGTGGTCATTTTTTCATCACAGGAACCTGACAAGATTGTGGCCGCTCGAGTTGGTAATGCGGGCGGGGTGGTGGTAGGTGTGGGTGAGGGAGAGATGTTTGTAGCCTCAGATATGCCCGCCATCTTGGAGCACACCCGCCGCATGGTGTTCCTTGAGTCGCGGCAGATGGTGGTGGTCACTCGAGACGGCTTGGAGGTGAAGACACTGGACGGCGCGCCGGTGAACTATGAAATGCACAGCGTAGCCTGGGATCCAGTGGCGGCCGAAAAAGGCGAATACCGTCACTTCATGCAAAAAGAGATCCACGAGCAGGTGCGTTCGCTCACGGATACCATCGGCGGGCGCGCAGATTTTGAAGAGGGGCGCATTCTGCTGCCCGAGCTCAACCTGACCCCAGAGTTCGCTCAACGTCTGCGTAAAATCTTCATCATCGCCTGCGGTACAGCTGCCCACGCCGGCATGGTAGGAAAAGTGCTAATCGAGCACATCGCCCGAATACCGGTGGAGGTTGATATTGGCTCCGAGTTCCGCTACCGCGACCCAATTATCGACCAGGATACTGTGGTGCTGGCGATCAGTCAGTCGGGCGAGACGGCGGACACGCTGGCAGCCATGGAGGAGGCGCGCCGTAAAGGAGCTACCTTGTGGTCCATCGTGAACGTCATCGGCTCTCAAGCGATGCGCATAGCCAATGGATACGTCTCTATGCAAACCGGTCCCGAGATCGGTGTGGCTTCTACCAAGGCCTATACGGCACCCTTGGTGGACCTGTACATGCTGGCGATCTTGCTGGCAGACTTGCGCGGTGTGATCAGCGAGCGTGAGCGCCGGCGCTTGGTAAATGATTTGCGCCTGGTGCCCGATTTGGCTGGGCAATGCCTGGATCGCGAGCAGGAGGTGGAGAGCGTTGCTCGCGCCTTGCTGCATGTCAACCATTGCCTGTATCTGGGCCGGGGGATCAATATGCCCACTGCATACGAAGGGGCGCTCAAGCTCAAAGAGATTTCGTACATTCATGCTGAGGGATACCCGGCGGGCGAGATGAAGCATGGTCCAATCGCCTTAATCGATAAAGATATGCCGGTTGTGGTGATTGCCCCGCGCGATCCCTGGTATGAGAAAATGTTGAGCCAGATTGAGCAAGCCAAAGCGCGCGGCGGGGTGGTGGTTGCTCTGGCAACGGATGGTGACTCGTTGATCCCTGGTTTAGCTGACTATGTGCTGTGGTTACCCGAGGCACCCTGGTTGCTCAGCCCGGTGACAGCTGTCATCCCGCTGCAAATATTGGCTTATCACATTGCCGCCCTGCGTGGTCTGGACGTGGACCAACCCAGGAATCTGGCGAAAAGCGTCACCGTGGAATAAAAGTTCTTAACCGGCGATCAAGGCGTATCCTGGTACGCCGCTTGTCTTTCAGAAAATTGGGATTAATGTCTCTGCAGCTTTCTTCATCCGATCAGGATATTATGGTAGGCGCCAAAGGCCCGGCAGCCAAGCTTGCCATGTCCATCCTGGCGCGCATGGCTGAGGTGTACGGCGCGACCGAGCTGATGGATATCAGCGCAGCCCATATCGACAGCACGATCTATATCGGCGAGGCCGGGCTGGAGTTTGCAGAGCGGCTGGCCGGACTCGGCGCTAAGGTCGCAGTGCCAACCACATTGAACGTGAGTGGCCTGGATGAGCATGGCTGGCAGGAGTGGGCTGTGCCGGCCGATTGGGCGGCGAAAGCCTACCGGCAGATGGTCGCCTACCAAAGTATGGGCTGTGTCCCGACCTGGACCTGCGCCCCATACCAGACCGATTTACGCCCTGCGTTTGGTCAGCAGATCGCCTGGGGCGAATCAAACGCCATCGCTTTTGCCAATTCGGTCCTGGGGGCGCGCACCGAGCGCTACCCCGATCTGCTGGATATCTGCTGCGCCATCACCGGGCGTGTCCCGGCGGTGGGGCTGCATCTGACTGAGAACCGGGCTGGTCAGCTGCTTTTACGCCTGGTGGGCATTCCGCTAGCGCTCCAACAAGACGACAGCTTCTACCCAGTGCTGGGTCACTTAATCGGTGAAGTGGCTGGTGAGCAAATACCGGTGGTGGATGGTTTATATGCCAGGCCAACCGAAGACCAGCTCAAAGCCCTCGGCGCAGCGGCGGCTTCATCGGGGGCGGTGGCATTGTTTCACATCATCGGTGTTACCCCCGAAGCACCCACCTTGGGTGCGGCATTTCAAGATAGGCAACCGGAAAATGTGCTCTCAGTGGATATGGGATGGCTACGCCAGGCCAGGAGTGAGCTGAGCACTGCTCAAGGCGACGAGCTCCAAATGGTGGTGCTGGGCAGCCCGCACTTCTCCATCCAAGAGTTTGAGCAGCTATCCAGGCTGGTGGCTGGGCAGAAGGTTCACCCGCAGGTTAAATTTCTGGTCACTTCAAGCAGAGTGATGGTCGAACTGACCAGGCGGGCTGGTTTCTTGCAGCCTCTGGAAGACTTCGGAGGCCGGGTGACTGTGGATACCTGCATCCTGGCCTCGCCGATGCTCCCCCCAGACATCAAGCTGCTGATGACCAATTCAGGCAAGTATGCCTACTACGCGCCGGGAATGCTGAACACCCGCGTGACTTATGGGAGCCTGGCTGATTGCGTACGCTCGGCAATCGCCGGGCGCGTGGTAAGGGATGAATCGTTATGGCTAGAGTGATGCGCGGAAAGGTAGTGATACCGGGTAGCGCCGAGGGTGAGTTGGTGGTCAGCGCCGAACCGCTTTCCTTTTGGGGTGGCTATGACTTTCATACGGGTGAGATTATTGACCGCCGCCATCCACTGGCTGGGCAGATTGCAGCCGGTAAGATTCTGGCGCTGCCGTTTACGCGCGGCTCTTCCACGACGACCGCGGTTTTGCTGGAAGCGGTGAGCGCGGGTACCGCCCCTGCTGCTCTCCTCACCACAGGGGTGGATTCGTTTTTTGCGCTGGCTTCGATTGT
>DATCYX010000355.1:0-3633 GCA_036526235.1 Anaerolineales bacterium
ATGCAATTGAGTAATTTCTGGCGAGATATTGGCGAGGATTGGGCGATAGACCGCGTTTACTTACCACTTGAAGATCTACAGCGCTTTGGATACAGCCTCTCGGATCTGGGTGCACAGCGCATTGATGAGCGGTTAATTGCCTTGCTGGAGTTCCAATTTGAGCGTACTGAAAAGTATTACCAACGCGCCCGCACGAGCGTGGATATGCTGAATTCAGGGCAATGGGCGGTTATGACGGCTCTGGAAGTGTACCGAGCGCTCTTAGGGGATATACGCTCTCACGGATACAATGTGTTCTCGCGACGAGCAGGAACCAGCAATCTCAAAAAAATCGGCTTGGCGATAAAGGCTTATTGGGCGATTCGCTGATCATGACTAGATTTCCCACGGACAAGCGAGCCTTCAACCTGTTTCGTTTCCAGATGGAGGCTCTACCTGTATTAATGGGTTGGGCAGCTGGCTCAATTGCAGCTGGTTTGCTCTGGTTGCGCTCAAAAAGCGCAGTGATGGCTGGTATAGGTGGTCAATTCGTCCTTTGGGGAGCGATTGACGGATTGATTGCAGCCTTGGGTTTGCGCGGCGCGGCTGGGGGAATGCGGCGTCTGGCTAAGAAGGAGATGAGCGAAGCAGATCATCTCCAGCAAGCAGAGCGCTTTGAGCGCTTTGTATGGTTAAACGCAGGATTGGATGTGTTGTATATTATGGGGGGTGGCTGGCTGGCGCAACGCAGTCGCAACGATGACAGACGACGCGGCATGGGCATAGGTATTGTGTTACAGGGTGGATTTTTGCTGGTATGGGATGTAATCCTGGCTTTGCTGGTGAGGGGCAAGCGGCGTGACGCTTAACCTGCGACCCTATAGTGGAGCGGAACACCAACCCTTTGAGATGGGTGACGGAAAATCCGGATTTTTGCTGTTGCATGGCTTCACGGGCACACCCGCCGAGGTGCGCGGCCTGGGGGAGACACTTGCCCAGCTGGGTTGGCATTCCCATGCACCGCTCCTGCCAGGTTTTGGTAGCGACATCATCAATCTCGACCAGCGCCGCCGCGCAGACTGGCTGGATGCAGCCCGTGATGTGTGGGAAAAATTGCATCACAGATACCAGCCGAGTGTGCTCTTTGGATATTCGATGGGCGGAGCGATCGCAATCCATCTGGCTTGCGAATTATCCCCTGATATCCTGGTGCTAGCCGCTCCTTTCTGGCGCATGCCTGGCTGGATGCCGAGGTTGATCCCTGCAGCGCGGATATTTACCCCACATATGCGTCCATTTAAGAAAGCAGATTTCAGCGATGTCCGCCTTCGGCGCGAGTTTGAGCGAATCATGCCTGGAATTGACCTCGACGATACGGAAGTGCAGGAATCTATCCGGGCGGAGTTTACCCTTCCACTAACTGCCTTACACGAGGCTATGAAACTTGGGAGCAGCGCGTACAAGCTGGCAAAGCGAGTTCAATGCCCGGTTTTGGTCTTGCAGGGTGAACAGGATACGATCGTCCGCTCTGATCAAACACGAAAATTATTCCGGCGCATCGGTTCGCCTCGTAAAAGCTACCAATCGATTCCCACCGGCCACGATCTCTTGATGGCGGGCACACCGCAGTTGGAGCAGACGGTTAATACTGTGCTCGGATTTATCGAATCAATTCGATGACTTATTTTCGCGTTCTGGCTGTTTTTCTGATACCCCCGCTGCTGGGTTTGCTAGCGATTGTGCCTACAGACGTGTGGCGCTGGCTGCGCGACCGTTCGACCCTCGTACATCGCAGGGCTTATATAGTTATTCTCATTCATGTATTGCTGGCTTTAGTCTATACCACTCCATGGGATAATTACCTGGTCGCCACAGGCGTGTGGACCTATCCCCCTGAATTGGTCAGTGGGGTGATACTGGGGTGGGTGCCGCTTGAAGAGTATCTGTTTTTTGTGTTGCAAACCCTAACCACGGGATTGTGGGCATTAGCCATGAGGCGGATTTTCCCGCGAAAACAGGCGAAGATAAAGCGGTCCGCGTCGATACGCTGGCTGGGAACAGCCATTTTGGCATTGATTTGGGTGATCTGGCTTGTTATCTTGATTTCTGGGTGGCGTCGGGGCACATATGCAGCGTTGATCCTGGCGTGGGGGCTGATACCTGTCCTTATCCAGGTCGCGTTTGGGGCGGATATCTTGTTCGCAAATGGACGGGCGCTCGTTGCGGCAATCTTACCGACCACGATATACCTGTGGCTGGTGGACATGCTTGCCATCCGTAGTGGCACGTGGACGATTGACCTGGGCCAATCTACTGGCTTGATGATGGCAGGACTTCCCCTCGAGGAAATGCTCTTCTTCTTGATGACCAATGTGATCATTGTTTTTGGGGTAAATTTAATGTTGGACGAGGAAAGCCAGACACGCGCCAGGGATCTAAAGCAGTGGTGGCAGAACTTTACTCATATAACACCAAGAGAAGGTGAAAAAATCCAATCGTTGCGGTTGGTTAGGTCACCACGCGTACTTGGATTGTGGATCAGCTTGGTGCTATGGATTGTGATCCTGATCGCCACCCCCATCGCCATGTGGCTTGGCGGAGAAGGCCTATTCCCCCTTATGGCGAGCCTGGGTGTGCTGGCTCAGTGCAGCGCGACGTTATTCTCCATGTACCAGGGATGGGCTTTTCGCAAGGTTGCTGGGGTGGCCTTGATTGTACTCGTCCTGGCCTGGATGATTGAGTGGCTGGGTGGGACGACAGGGTTTCCATTTGGTGATTATCACTACACAGAAATCCTTCGCCCCAAACTCGGTAAAGTTCCCTGGCTGATTCCAATAGCCTGGTTGATGATGCTGGTGCCATCTTGGGCTGTGGGGCAGGCTATCTTGGGTGGGATACGTGAACGCTTAAAGGGTTTATACTGGGTTACATTGGCCGTGATTTCTGGGGCAGCTTTCACTGCCTGGGACCTGTACCTCGACCCGCAAATGACCGAACGGGGTCTATGGAGCTGGGAGCACCCCGGTGGATACTTCGGCATCCCCTGGGTAAATTTTGGTGGATGGTGGTTGAGCGCAGCCTTGATCACCCTGATTCTACGTCCGGCTAACCTCCCCCAGGGTCCTTTGATCGTTATTTACACGCTTACCTGGGCATTCCAGGCAGTAGGGTTAGGAATCTTTTGGGGACAGCCGGGGCCAGCTCTGGCAGGTTTTTTGGCGATGGGAGTATTTGTCCTGCTGGCTGTAATCAGGGTAGCACCTGAAGGCAATCACTTGCGAGGATGGAGGGGATGGATACGATATATTGGTCTCTGGCCGGATTTTTAAGCGGGTCGATCCCCTTTTCATTGATCATCGGGCGTCTAGGGCGAGATGTGGACATCCGCCAATATGGCGACCACAATCCGGGCGCCACGAATGTGCTGCGTGCAGCCGGGTGGCGCTGGGGTATCCCGGCGATGTTATTAGATTATTTTAAAGGGGTCGTGCCGGTGGGACTGGCATGGTTCTTCGGTGATCAGGTCGGTTGGAGGATTGTGCCAATTGCCCTGGCACCTGTCCTGGGGCATGCCTTTTCACCCTGGTTGGGGCTACGCGGCGGCAAGGCGGTTGCAGCCACCTTCGGGGTTTGGACTGGCTTGACTTTGGGTGC
>DATCYX010000356.1:0-2293 GCA_036526235.1 Anaerolineales bacterium
CCCGGTCGAAAAGCTGAAAAACGGGCATCTCGCAGCCAACTTGTGCCCGGCATCTTCAAACTGCTGCGGTGGATCGAAGTGCCATCGATGGCAGCACAATACGGTTCCTCTGCGCCTACATGTTCCGGGGTCTCTTGCAGCAGACACGCTGAGAGTTTTTCCTCATCGAACCGTGCCCGGCTGAACAACCGGTACCAGGCACTCCAATCTCCATCTGTGACCCCCAGGGACAACAGCCCCTGTGTCACCGTATGTCGCCCAAAACTGAAGATCTCTCCCAACACCATCCCGACCGCTCGCATAAAAGGTCGTGCCTGTTTGAAGGCGGGTCTGTGTGCTCCCAGTAGCGTAAACAGATTGTACAATAATTTCGATTGCGTTGTATCATTAACCATAGAAGCCTCCTGAGCTTGTGCAGCCTCGTAACTACACTTTACTCAGAAGGCTTCTCTTTTTCAACTACCCTGGGAAAAGAGCCAAACTCCAGGGCTTTTGATTATTTTGTTTTCACTTTGATCTTCCTGGCTTGAGCCTCCTGTACCTTTGGAAGCCGCAGGCGCAGGACACCGTCACTTACCACAGCTTCGATCTTGTTGCGGTCAATTTCGCCTGACAGGCGGAAACTGCGTTGATAGTCACCTTCTTCGTACTCAGCATAGGCGATTTCAACCCCACTGGGTATGGCCGGCTCGACATAGGCGCTGATGGTAAGCACGTCCTTTTCAAGAGTGATGTCGACGGTCTTTTCCGTTGCGCCTGGGATGTCGGCAAGAACTGTGATCTCCTTCTCGGTTTCGTAAATGTCCGCTCTGGGAACGAAAGTACGGCGCGAGCGTGTGCGTTCCATTTCGTCAGAAGGAGCTTCGTTCTGTTTATGGATTTCCATTGTCTGGTCTTTCTTAGCCATCGGAACACCTCCTTAATTACGAGCTTTTGATCGTGATTTTCTTGGGCTTGTCTGCTTCAGCGCGGGGCAGGCTGATCATCAGAACGCCATTTCTGAAGTTGGCTTCCACTTTATTGGTATCCACCATAAAAGGCAGCTGGATTGTGCGGCTGAAGGAGCCGTAGCTCCTTTCGCGGCGATGAAAGATTGCTTCTTTAGCCACTTCGTCGGATTTGCGGTCGCCGGAGATGGAGAGCGCGTCCGCATTCACATCGATGTTGATGTTTTCGGGATGGACCGCGGGCATCTCGGCGCTGATGAGCATTCCCTCATCATTCGTCCAGATGTTGATGGCTGGATAGCTGGGAGCGCTTACGACCCGTCCTCTGCTGGATGAATCAAAGAGGCGGTTCATCTCACGCTGGAGCTGATCCATTTCCTGCCATATACTGGGCTTTCTAAATCTACGATACATAGCATTTACCTCCTTCAACAGGATTTGAAATTTGCCTTACGCACACAAGTATAGGAATCTGCTGTTAGAAAAAAATCCAACAAACGTAAGAAGTGCGTTAATGATTATGATGTTTATGTGGTGGAGACTGTTATGATCACGAATGGAGATGTGATCCGCGTGGATCGAGGGGAGGATGGTTTGGTCTTCTCCACGGCGGTGAGAGGAGAAGTGGCGGAGGCGTCAGGAAAACAATAACCAGTGACTTGAGAACCACTGGCAATATATATTTAAAACCTTTGATGCTTATGTTTGTTACTGCATCTTTTCTTTTTTTGTTACCCTTGGTTTTGGGAATGTACCACCCAGTAATTGATCAACATTTTGCTTCACTTTTTTGGGTGAATAACGGTATTTGTATGTTTCATTGTCAACATCTAGGTACAAAGTGAAGTCTAGAAGTTTGTCAAGAAATATATTTACTTCTAAGCCATCGTACTGATTCATTGGAACCTTGAAAGGCACGAAAAATGCTAAAATTCCAAATTCTGCACCTTTCGGAATTTCATTGGCTTCATCAGGTGGATATATTCCATCGCTACCGCGCAATAAAATTGGAAATTTTTCGCCTGTAATGTTGGATCTTATATATCCCGAAATCTTTTTTACTGTGGTTCTGCTTCATATCTTCCGCTTGATAATTTTGGATGAATGTGCCTTTTGGACCTGGACTAGTCCCTAGGAACTGCCCAGATCGAATATAAGGCTTTCTATATAGGTAGAATCCGACTCTTAGACCCACGATTACCAAAGCTATTCCTAATCCAATCCATAGATTGTTGAATAACAGTTCGCCAATTGCTGTGCTAATGATTCCTGCTAGCATATTACTTACAAATGGGTCTTTTAGAATACTTTTATACCAAGTCATATTCTTATATCTCTTCTTGGTA
>DATCYX010000357.1:0-4435 GCA_036526235.1 Anaerolineales bacterium
GTAAGTCCTTCAGACCGGACAAAATGTGCACAATTTGCACCGGGTTTTTTTGTTGGACAAACCGCCCGGCAAAAACGATGGTGGGTGGTGATCCAACCCGGATTTCGCCCGGGTCTAACTGTTCTAGATCCACACCATTATGGATGACGTGCACATTTACCGGATAGAATTTCGCCGCTAATCCGCGCGTATAATTGCTCACTGCCACCACTCGGGCCGCATCTCTCCATATCGCCGGAGTAAAAGGATAAAACCAGCGGAACCAGTTCTCGGTCTTCTCTGGCACACCACCGGGTATATCGCCCAGGTGCACGGTCAATAAATACGGGATGCCAGTTAGGCGCGATACAATCCAGGCTAATGCGCCAGCTGGGACAGCGAAGTGAACGTGGATCAGGTCAGGCCTCCAGTGCCTAACCAGGCGCAAAGCAGGATACAAGCTAAAAAGGATGTATGCCCCCATAGCAAGCAGATCAGCAACGGCGGCATCGCGCCGAAAGGAAGGCTGGCGGATGATCTGGATGCCTTCGATGACCTCCTTGCGCAATTGCCCCTTCGTGTGAGCTGTGATCAGGGTGATTTCATGCCCTAGCTTAACCAACTTCTGGCAGATATCCTTGGCTACCTGTCCACCGCCGCCGCCAATCGGGGGGAATTCATGAATTAAAACGAGGATGCGCATTAGGGCTCAATGGTTTTAGCACGTTTGTTGTTCAAAACCTTGCGCACAGTGTAGGTTGGTTTGCGCTGAGATTCATGGTAGGTGCGCACGAGCAGCTCGGCGATCAAGCCCATCAGGATGGATTGGACGCCAAGAATCATCAACATGATGCCGATTTGAAAAAAGGTCGATTGCAAAACGCTTGTATTGAAAAGCAACTTGCGGATGAACAAGAAAGCCAGCATGATCGTGCTGATGATCATGAAGAGCGTCCCAGTTCCTCCAAAAAGATAAATGGGCTTGTGCGCATAACTGATCAGGAACTTGACCGTGAAAAGGTCCAAGATGACTTTAATCGTGCGGTTTAGTCCATATTTGGTTTTGCCAAATTTACGGGGATGGTGGGTGACAGGTAGCTCGATGATGGTGGCTCCAACTGCATGGGCATAAGCAGGGATAAAGCGGTGCATCTCTCCATACAAGCGGAAACCAGTCAACGCTTCGCGGCGGTAGGCCTTGAGCGTGCAGCCGTAATCGTGCAGGTGCACACCTGTGATGGTGGAGATCAACCAGTTTGCAATGCGGGATGGTAATGTACGGGTGATAAAAGTGTCCTGGCGGTTCTTGCGCCAGCCGCTGACCACATCATAGCCTTCCTCGATTTTCTCCAGCATCTTTGGGATGTCAGCCGGGTCGTTCTGCATGTCGGCGTCCATCAAGACGATGATGTCTCCATTCGCATGGTCGATGCCGGCGGCGATGGCAGCGGTTTGTCCAAAGTTGCGGCGCAAGCTAACCACAGAGGTGTGCTCGGGTTCTTCAGACGCAAATCCTTCCAGGATAGTGAGGCTGACATCAGTGCTCCCGTCGTCTACATAAATTACCTCCCAGTCTCGATCTTGACCCCCAAAGCAATTGCTTAACGCTTTTTGCATCACTGGTAGGTTTTCAGCTTCGTTATATACAGGGATTACAACTGATAGTTTCATGGCCATATCCACTTTCTGTGTTAGACAATATCGGTTTGGGGAGCATTTTTTGTTTCAGGGCGTTCGCGGCTGTATGCCAGCAAGCTGGGGACGAAAGCTGCGCCAGGCAGGCTAGCAACCATCACTGCTGTGCGCAGCAGCAGTGCAGCCGTCAGGCTGCTGGCAAGCGAAGCGCCTCCTAGGCGCGAGAAAACAAGGGTCATAGAAACCTCCTGTAAGCCGTATCCGTTTATAGAGATTGGGATCAAGGTGATCAGATAAACAAAGCTGTAGAGACCACCAACCATCCAGAAAGAAATGCTCTCCCCCATGCCACTAAAGAAAAGTGTCAGCGCGCTAAACAGGCAGATCTGATGGATCCATGTAAAAAGAAGAGAGAGAAGCAGAGCGCGCGGCTGCCGCAGCCATACTGTCAGCGTTGAAAGCAGGCGGTGTAAGATGCTTTGGAGACGCCCGAAAATCTTTCTGGGTAGATCGCCCAATGGTGTTGCAGCCAAGCTGAATTGGATTACTTCAGCGTTTGTGGGAATCAGATCGCGGAGATCATGGATCTGCAGGAGTCGTGGCAGCCCAACTGGTAAAATCATCAGCATGCCTGCCATGCCGACCAACCGGTCGGCGATGAGCGAAGCCGCACTGATGGCTGTATCACATTGTAAGCGGAGTGCACCAGCCAACCGGATTACATCTCCGCCAACCGTTGTGGGCATGAAATTGTTAGCAAAAAGCCCTGCAAAGGTGATCTGAAAACACTCTTTTGGAGTTATTGGGGCGTCTCCCGAACGCAATAAGATGTACCAACGACCGGACACAGCCAGCCGTGAAATTATCATCATTAACAAGGCTAGCCCCAACCGCCATACATCGATCTGCTTTACGGCATTCCCGATTTCTTCCCAGCCTTGCTCGTGAAGCACATAAATCAATAAAGCCAATGCGGTCACTGTGCCGACGATGCGCAGTATTTTAGACTGTTTTTTCGCAAATGCCGATAAATTAATTTTCATTGCTCAATTCTCTGGAAAACTCGCAAGCGCGTTTCACGGCAAGGAAGAAAGGAAGGTGAAATTTCTAATTCATTAAATCGATCCGGCTTTAAAATTTCTGTCCAATAGTTGATCGCTTTGGAGTAACGATCTTGCTCAACGAGAATAAAATCCGCTTCTGATAGCCATCGCGTTTGTAATTCCGAATTCCACAACCCAGCGCGTTGGAGCTCTTCCGCATTCCCCCCAATACGGAACGAATAGCCATCGTTTATCTGTGCAGGATAAATCCTAATTCCGGGCAAATATAGTAAAGGTACTACAGATAGGCCGCCTTCCCAATAAACAGAAGAGCCCGGAGGTATTAAGCTTGCAAGATGCTTGCCGACGCTCTCATAGGATGCAATCACGTCTCCATAGCATACACGTTCCATCTTGGAACCCGCTAGCACAACGGTGGGTGATAATACTAGACCAATGATGAGCATAATACTCAATATCAGGAAGCCTTGACTTATAAAAAATCCAGGCTTAATAACTTTAAAGCGATAGATCAGCCAAATCAAGAGCAATAGGATTGTACCAAAGACAAGGTCGGCGACGGTCGGCAAAAGCCATGTCGAAGGCTTCACTTCTATGCCAAAGATAGCCTCTAAAATTGAGTAGAGCGGAGCTGTACCGCTCAGTATTTGCCCTTCTTTCATCCGTGGCAATGGTATCTCTATCAGCATCGGGCCCGTCTGTCGGTAAGATCCATAGCCCACACTTGACCACAAGAAATCAATAGACCTCCTGCATACCAGTTGAACCAGCTTTTATCTTGTGTTTTCCAACCCTGATATACTATGGGAATTAGCACCAGACAAAGAGGGGCGAAGAACGTCATATAGCCTTCGAAACAGTATACACAAGAATTTAGCATAAGCGAAGCCCATGCGTGCAATATTAAAAGAGGGACGATTATCATGCTTATGCAGGCAGCCGCTTGCAGAAGGTATGTGTTTTTCCATTGTTTTGGAAACAGCCATAAAAGGCTAAATCCAAACAGTCCAACGAGGGCTAAATAATTGGATCTAAGTCCTTGTAAGAAACTCCACCAGCGGTCCCTTAATGGCAGAGAATTCACCCATATAGCTTCTCCAACATCCGTGTAACGCGATGCATCCAAGAATGGTGTGATCCTTTGGGGAAACCAATTGGCCCAGAACTGCATGATATGGGGCCAATAGATGATATGAAAGAGTAGAAAAGGTAATATACCTGCAAGCGTCGCGAGGATACCCTTCCGGGGGCCATGGCGCCAGAATACGAAAATGATCAAGATTGGAAGGACAGATGCCATATTGATGCGCGTCATCAGCATAAGCCCTGCTAACGTCGCGCCTAGCAAGATTTGCCATGTTGAACGCTGCATACCCAGGATGCAAACAACACTCCATATCAGCATACAGGCAGTCAGACCCTGGGAAACAGCCAAGCTGTAGGTCTTGATCGTTACAGGATTCAATGCTAGCGCACTAATTGCAATGGTAGCCCACCACTTCCCCCCGAATTCTTTTGTCAAGATCCACAATCCGATCAACATCAGGAGGGCAAGTATTATAGCAAAATAGCGCGCGCTTCGTAAACCTGGGCTTACGAAAACCTGGATTGCGCCAGGGATAAGATAAGAGAGGGGCATTTGGTTACCCCAAGGTCCATTTGGACGATAAGGAATGTATTGACCTGAAGCAAATAGATAACCTTTGTATACATATGCTCCCTCATCTAGCAAGGATTCCTGGTTGTGAGCATAGTAA
>DATCYX010000358.1:0-3728 GCA_036526235.1 Anaerolineales bacterium
GTCATCCTGGCTCCTACGCCGGTCCAGGGTGTTGAAGCACCAGGGGGCATTGTGAAGGCACTGCATGAGCTCAACCGCCTGGCACATCCCGATGTGATCATCCTGGCGCGCGGCGGCGGCTCTATCGAAGACCTGTGGGCATTTAACGATGAGGACGTTGCGCGCGCCATTGTCGCCTCGGAAGCACCCGTGGTTACCGGTGTGGGACATGAGACCGACTTCTCTATTGCCGATTTTGCTGCTGACGTGCGCGCCCCAACCCCCACAGCTGCTGCTGAGATTGTCACACCTAATCGTATTGATCTGATTGCCGACTTGACCGAATTCGAGGGGCGGATAAATCGTGCATTATCGGCGAGTATAAATTCTCGGCGCTGGGCTCTCATTGACCAATCCAATCGCTTGCGCTTGCATTCCCCCCTTACCCGCCTGCGTAGCGACCGCCAGCGAGTGGATGAGCTGGCGCGCCGCGCCTGGTCATCCTTGTTCCACCGATTGCAGCTGAGCCACGCCGGCCTGGGTAGTCTGGAGCAACGCCTGGAAGTGCTCAACCTGATGTCTGTATTAGGGCGTGGTTTTGCTGTGGTCTCACACCCAGATGGCGAGCTGGTACGCAGCGTCAAACAGGTCAGTTCCGGCGATACTTTGAACGTGCGCCTGGTGGATGGCGACTTTGGAGTTCGGGTTGATGGAGAGGTCTAGGGGTATTTATGGTAGATGAAGCATTAAGGCCAGAGCCACCTGAGGAGCTGCCCAAGCTGGCTGAGCGCCTGAACGAAAACCTGCGGCTCAGCGGATCAAGCAGCGCTGAGCATACTTTTGGGCTGGGATGCTCATTGGGATTTACCCCTCTCCTGGTGATTCTCGTCATCTTGCTTGTCCTGAGAGTGATCAATTTGATTCTGGCGGGCATCCTGCTTGTGATAGGGCTGCTAGCGCTGATCGGGGGGATCATGTTGCTTGCCCAGAAAGCGCGCTACAACGGTATCCAGCGGGCATATCACGCTACTGTGGAAGCGGAGATTAACCAATACCTTGCTCAAAACAAGCTGTCCCGCCGCCAGTTTGATGTTATCGTCTCACAACTTTTACCTGAAAACGCCCCCCTTCAGGCTTTCCTTTCCAAACAGGAGTACGTATGACCAAGTCATTGTCGAATGTACCAATTCCAGAGACCCCGGTAGATGAGCTTAGCTACGAACAAGCCCTCGCTGAGCTGGAGGGAATTGTTGCCGGTCTTGAAACGGGTGACCATGCCCTGGAAGCCTCCCTGGCACTTTATGAGCGTGGTCAGCAATTAGTGCGTTACTGCGAGAAATTGCTGGAAAAGGCGGAGCTGAAAATTCAATCGCTTTCCGGAGAGGATCTGGTCGATTTTGGCCAACAATCCGATTGAATATGGCAGACCTGTTTTCAAATTACGCGCTCATCGCTGGACTGGTAGCCTGGGGGATTGCCCAGGTTGTGAAGGTCCCCCTTGAATATTTGCAAACGCGAACCTGGAACTGGGTGCTTCTTTTGCGCGCTGGCGGGATGCCCAGCTCGCACTCAGCCCTGGTCACCGCCATTTCCTACGCCACTGGCTTGTTTATTGGATTTGACCAACCGGTCTTTGCCTTATCGGTTGCGGTGGCGATGGTGGTGGTCTACGATGCCACCGGAATCCGCCGCCAGGCTGGCAAGCATGCTGCTTTGATCAACGCTATGATCAACGACCTGGCTAGTGGTCACCCACTCAAAGAGGAGCAGTTGCGCGAGGTGCTGGGTCACACTCCGTTGGAGGCGATTGGAGGAGTTGTTTTGGGGTTAGTGACCGCCCAATTGGCGTGGTTCATCTGGGGGTGAAATTCTAGCGATTACGAGCGATGTATCCACTGATCATAGCCACCATGCCCTTCACTTCCTTCACTCCCATTACCCACATCACTACAGAGTAGATTCCCCCTCCTATCACCAGACCTCCCAGGGTAGTTCTCCAGGCAGGCGACTCGCCGGCCCACGCCAACCAAATCCATATCCCTGCTGACATGACCAGCGCGCCAGCTGCTGCCTGCAGGCTTCCTCTTAGAATGAAATCGCCCTGCATTCCCTCCAGTCTACGGCGCATATAGTAGACCAATCCAACCGCCTCTAAAGCCGTCGCCAGCGTGTTTGCCAGGGCTAGCCCTCCATGAGGCAACCAGCCTATGCGGGAGAATAGGGCAGAAAAGAGCAGGCTGAAGATTACGTTTAGCGCCATCGCCAACGCGCCCACCAGGACAGGGGTGCGCGTATCGTGCAGAGCGTAGAAGGCGCGCGCCAGAACTTCAACCAGGGAGTGGCCCACCAGCCCGGCTGCATACCATAGCAACGCCCAGGCTACCAGTTCCGTGGAGCGTGAATCAAAAGCGCCGCGCTGGTAGAGCAGGGTGATAACCGGCTGGCGCAACAGCATCAAACCCAGGCTGGCTGGTATGGAGAGCAGCAGTACCCCCCGCAGGCTATCGGCTAATGAGCGGCGCATCTCGCGCAGTTGACCGCGAGCATACTGCGCTGCCAAAGTGGGCATGGCAGCGATAGCTACTGATTGAGCGATGGCTGCCTGGGGCATGAGCATCAGCGCAAAGGCGGTGACAATGGCGGTCACGCTGCCCTCTGGCTGCAGAGAAGCCAAGCGAGTATTCACCCAGAAGTTGAGCTGTACCACTGCCACCCCCAATAGCCGCGGCCCTAGTAGCCGCGCCACCTCCCTCACTGGAGCGTATTCAATACCCAAGGTTGGGAAGTATTGCCCCTTTTGCCTGAGAAGTGCGGGGATTTGCAAGCCCAGGTGCAATCCTGCGCCAACCAGCACCCCCCAGGCCAGCCCGTAGATACCCATCTTGGGAGTGAGTACCAACACTCCGAAAATTAGGCCCAGTTGGTACATAGAGGGTGTTAGGGCAGGGATGAAAAAAACCTGGTGAGCGTTGAGTATGCCCATGATCAACCCGCTTACCCCGAAGATCGCCGCTGAAGGCAGCATCATGCGCATCAGCGAGATAGTAAGAGCTTCTTTGGCTGGCTCACTAGCGAAGCCGGGTGCTAGCACGGAGCGCGTGATCTGCGGGGCGAAAAGCGCAGCTAGGACGATGGCGCCGACCATGGTGAATAAGATTAGATTGAAAATAGACGAGGCCAGCCGCCAGGCACCCTTTTTATCCCCCTGGGTAAGTATCCCGGTAAAAGTTGGTATGAAAGCCGAGGCCAGCGCCCCGCCCGCTACCAGATTGAAAAGTGTTTCAGCTACCCGGTTGGCAGCGTTGAAGGCCTCTATCTCGGCCTGCGTCCCAAAGGCGTGCGCCACCAGGATTTGGCGGGCCAGCCCGGCCAGGTTGCTGAGCACAAAGGCCAGCATCACCGTCCCGGCGGCGCGGGCGATTTGCCGGCTAGCGCTGGGTGGATTGTCCGTCACGATGGTTGATTATATCCTTTTGAAGGAGAATTATCGAATACTTTCCTGTGTAGATATTCCAATCTAGTCTACAGACCATGATTTTTGTTACTTCCCAAATTCCTATAACCCGATTATTCTTATAATGAAACGCTCTTTTTAAACAGGTTTTACTTATCACACAGGAGATATTATCGATGGTTCAATTTCCCGAAGCAGAACCTTACCGCATCAAAGTTGTCGAACCTATCAAATTGACCACCCGCGAGCAACGAGAGCAAATTCTCCAGAATGCGCACTACAACCTTTTCAGCAT
>DATCYX010000359.1:0-10701 GCA_036526235.1 Anaerolineales bacterium
TTTGGAACCCACTGTCTTCTCGGTTTGGACTACAGGTACATTGCGAAATAGATAAGAGCCTTCGCTATCAATGGGAATAATGGCATCCTCTACAGTCATCGACTGTGCCACAGCGAATGGCGGATGCACATGTACAATTGCCAGCGCAGAAGTGTTCTGATAAATGGCTCGATGCACTACCAGTTCGCTGGATGTTAGCATGATATTGCTGTCGTCTTCGTCCAAACCGATTTCGATGAGATCTCTTTCGGTGAGGTGGGCCAACATTGATCCTGTGCGGGTGATGATGATGCGATCACCCATGCGCACGCTCATGTTGCCGCCATGGGAAGACGTCAATCCACGGTAGAAAAGATCATGACCAAAGCGTTGAAATTGATCAAGCATGGCTAAACTCCTTGGCCAGTTCGCCTAATCCTAAAGCTGCCAGTTTCTTCAGTGAGGGAGTACCTTCCTGTGTCCAACCCCGGAAACGATAATATTCGGCTAACATTTCATCCAGGTGGACCACGTGCCCGGCGCTGCCGCCTTCTGAAAGCGGCTCATTCAAAAAGCGCGGGGGCAGGGTATCATCTTCACGGGAGAATCCGGCCCTCAGGTTGTAAAGCCGCTCCAAGTTCCAGATTCGTTCACCGGCCATTTGCAAATCCTGCACTTCGTATTCGATCCCTGTGATCGAAGTCATCAAGCGGGCGAAGAAATCATCCCCAATCGCAAAATTGACGAATTTGCACATGCCGATCGAATCGATCACCGCGTTGGTGTGCTGAATAACGATCAGGATACCGGCTTTCCCGGATGGGGCATGACGATCCAGCATTTTGGGCGTCCCCAGCAATTCGGGGCCGAGCATGTTCCCACGGAGGTGACAGGCTCCGCGGTTGGATGTGGCGTACAACAGCCCTTGGCCTTGCATGCCGCGCGGATCGTAAGCTGGGAACTCCAATCCTTTAACCTGCATGGATGTTTCGGGTATGCCATAGCGTATCGAGAGCCGCTTCGAACCTTCAGCGAGCTGGTCACCCAATCCACGTCGATAGGCTATATCTTCGACAGTTTTCAGCAACAAATCCGCCCGACCAAAGGCAAGTTCGGTAGACAGCCTGCCTTTTTCAGCCAGTTCCATAGCGCAGGCAATCGTCGCCCCACAGGAGATGGTATCCATCCCCAAACGGTTGCACAGGTAATTAGCTTCGATGATGGTTTCGAAATCGTCAATTACCAGCGACGAACCCAAGGCATAGATCGTCTCGTATTCCGGGCCTTCACCTTTCTCATGGCTGGTCTTCGTTATACGTTTACAGCCGATGGGGCAACTCCAGCAAGCTCCGTGCTTGGTTAGAAATTCGTCCCGCAGACGCTCGCCTGAAATTTTTTCGGCGTGTTCAAACTCACCCTCCTGGAAGTTGCGGGTGGGCAGCACGCCATACCAGTTCATCAAATTGACCAGCACAGACGTGCCAAATTCAGGTAATCCTTGCGAAGTGCGCGGCGAGGCTTTGACCATCTTTCCCGCTTCGTAATTGACGAAATCATAGATAGCCTTATCGGCGATTTCGGGATGGGCTTTGCCGTAGACTACGATGGCTTTCAGGTTCTTCGATCCCATCACCGCCCCAACACCGCCGCGCCCATACGAGCGTCCGCTTTCATCGGCGATGGATGCAAACAGGACTTTATTTTCCCCGGCGGGACCAATGCTTACCACCGCCGCATCCTTCGCTTTTAGCTGCTCAATGGTATCCGGTATTTCGTCGCCCCACAAATGACCTGCCGGATGGATTCCAACCCCTTCGCTTGTAATTTCCAGCCAGACAGGTTCACTGGCCTGACCGGAGATGACCAAGGCGTCAAAGCCAGCCCATTTCAGCCGCACGCCAAACTGGGAACCGGAATTGGAATCGAATATGGTGCCAGTCAGCGGGGAGAGCGTGCTCATGCTTGAACGTCCGCCAGTTGGGACGCGCACGCCGGTCATCGCCCCAGTGCAAAACGCCAGGATATTCTCCGGGCTTAAGGGGTTCGTAGCAGGGGGAACCTCGGTATACACTAGATAGGTGCCCAAGCCCCTGCCGCCTAAATATCGGTGCAGAATATCCTCATCAATTTCTTCTATTGTTGAGCTACGGTTATTGAGATCAATACGCAGCAATTTTCCTGTCCAACCATGCATAGCGGATGTTCTCCTACATCTTTGTTGAGCGGATTTTGTCACCCATCGCGCGCAGAATTACTAAGTCTTCTTGTGATAATGATTGCGGCTCACCCAGGGCGCGCGCCAGATGGTATGTAAAAGCGGCGTGTTCTAACCTTTCCAGAGCAATCAAAGCTTCTTCCAGTGTTTTGCCCACCGAAATGGATCCATGGTTGCTCAATAAAACTGAGTTGTGGTTTTTGATGTGTTCACGAATGCTTTCAGCAAGTTCAGTTGTTCCAGGTGTGGCATAAGGCACGGTCGGCACATCGCCAAGTGCAATCAACACCTCGGGCAGAAAATCGGTAGGAAATGGCAATCTGGTAATCGTCAGAGCGGTCGCATAGGGGGGATGGGCATGTAAAACGGCTTTTATGTCGGGGCGCTGGTGATAGGCTTCCAAGTGCATTTGCATTTCAGATGTTGGCTTCAGACCCTGTTTCCCAGCCAGCACTTCGCCCTGGTGATTGACGACAATCGGGTCGTCCGGTTCCATTGCCATCTTATATAAACCACTGGGAGTGACCAGAAAACGGTCTTCGTCCAGGCGAACCGAAATGTTCCCATCACTTGAACGTATCAATCCCTGATCTGCCACAATCCGCGTCACGCGTGTAATTTCTAGACGTAATCGGTACTCATTAAAAATAACCACTATATACTTCCCTTCTTTAATTCCAGATAGCGTGCATAAGATTCATCCCAGGCATCGGTTTCATGCGGCTCATACGTCTCCACCTCAAATGAGTTTTTCACAATTGCCCGACCTTCAGCCAAAGAAGAAATCTCACCCGTGGCAATGGCTTGGACGAGAATATTGCCGATGGCCGTCGCTTCCACCGGGCCTGTGATAACCGTTCTACCTGTTGCACTGGCGGCAAACTGGTTGAGCAGTTTATTCTGCGTGCCGCCGCCGATAAGATGGATGGTGGGATGCTCTTTCCCCGTCAAACGGGCGATTTGTTCAGTCACCCAGCGATATTCCAATGCCAAGCTTTCTAAGGCACAACGGATGATTGCCCCTTTGTCTTCGGGTACAGTCTGTCCCGTTTCCCGGCAAGAGCCTTGGATCGCTGCGGGCATATCGTCGGGTGCGAGGAATTTGCTGTTGCCGGGGATGATCAGGGGGCCAAATGCCGGAGCTTTTACTGCCATGTCCGTTAATTCGGCATAGCTATATTTGTTTCCTTGCTGCGCCCACCTACGGCGACATTCCTTCACCAGCCACAGTCCGGTAATATTCTTCAAAAAGCGGATATTGTTCCCTACGCCGCCTTCGTTGGTCATATTGGCGTTGAGGCTCTCAGCGGTAATCATCGGCTCATCCAGCTCTACCCCCATCAACGACCAGGTGCCGGAGCTAAGATAGATATAATCCGCTGTGGATGCTGGTACAGCCGCGATCGCGCTGGCGGTATCGTGGCCAGCGCTGGCAATTATGGATGTGTCCGGCAATCCCAATTCATCTGCCAGGGTATCTCGCAAATTTCCCAAAACGGTGCCCGGCTTCACAATATCTCCAAAGATATGAGTAGGGATTCCCAGGATTGTGAGTAAATTGGATGCCCAAGCGCGCTTGACAGGGTTATAACACTGGGTGGTGGTTGAAATTGTGAATTCGTTCGCCTTTACCCCGGTCAAGAAAAAGTTGAATAAATCCGGCATATTGAGGAATGTTTTTGCGTTAGAGAGGGCCGGATTCTTGGCCTGTACCATAGCAAATAATTGATACAAGCTGTTGAGCTGCATGAACTGAATACCGGTTTGGGCATACACTTCATCACGAGGCACTTTTTCGAAGACAGCCTCCAGCATGCCATCTGTACGAGCGTCGCGATAGTGATAGGGGTTTCCGATCAGGGTGTCGTCGGAATCCAGCAGGCCAAAGTCCACGCCCCAGGTATCCAGGCCGATGCTACGCAGGTTGCCGCCAGACATGGCACCAGTCTGTGATAATCCCGCTTTGATCTCGCTCCACAGGCGTAGAACGTCCCAATACAGATTTTTCCCAAGCCGCACCCCGCCATTGGAGAATCGATGGACTTCTTTTATCTGGAGACGTTTGCCATCGAAATTACCTAGCATGACCCGGCCGCTTTCTGCGCCCAAGTCAACTGCAGCATACGAAAGATGAGACATAACATTGCTCCCAAAGAGGTTCCCTGACAAAGCCCGATAACTGGCTTTTCCAGGGAACCGAGGAGAGAGAAAAACAGAAATTAACTGTAAAGCGGGCCGAAATTCTGGCAGGCGCGGAAATCTGCGCTTTCAAAATTATCCGTGCCGAAAGCGTTCCAGGCGCTGGGGCGGAAGATTCTTTCTTCGGATACGTTGTGCATATAGACCGGGATCCGCAACATCGAGGCAAGCGTGATCAAATCAGCTCCGATATGACCGTAGCTGAAAGCGCCGTGGTTGGCGCCCCAGGCATTCATCACAGAATAGGGATCACGGAATACCCCGGACCCGTCTGTGCGCGGCACGAACCAGGTGGTCGGCCAGGTGGAATTGGTTCGGGAGTCAAGCGCATCGTGAACTTCGGTGGGAAGATCAACTACAAAGCCTTCAGCCAGTTGCAGCACCGGGCCCAAACCCTTCACCAGGTTGAGACGGCTTAACGTGACCGGCATTCCGCCGCGGGTCAGGAAATCGGTAGACCAGCCACCGCCACGGAAATACTCGGTTATGGATGCGCACCACTCAGTCACATCCAGACACTTGGCGGCCTCCTCGGCAGTCACATCCCACCAGGGCTTAATGGCCGGTTTGCCATCCACTTCCTGCTGACCAGTACCGTCCAGTGCCGATGGGCCGGAGTTGATCAGGTGCAGTACGCCGTTCTCGGCCAGCCCGGTCGGGCGATAGCCGGTGACACGCTCGATGGCATCCGCACTCCAGTACGTGCGCACATCCGAGAAAATCTGTGCAGAGCCAGTGAGCAGGTGTCCAAAGAGCATACAAGTCCCGTTGAGAGAGTCATTTTCAGTGGCCACGATATAAGGCTGGCGGATTCCGTTCCAGTCAAACGTTGAATTGAGAATGGCTTCGAGAAAATCGCCGTTAGGCATAAAATCCGTCCAGTGACGCTGGCCTTGAAAACCGGCGGCAATCCCGTTATGTCCGAGCGCTTCTTCCCCAAAACCGATTTCCGCCAAACGGGGGTTGCCAACCATCAGGTCGCGGGCGATCATCGCCATCTTGACGGATACTTCCCAATCTTTATCTTTCTGCTCGCGGCTGCGCTGCTGGTCGAGGGGATTGGCATCCTGACCTTCCTTGCAATTGGCCCTCACCCATTTTAGGGCTTCATCGAACTCAACCGGATCGTAGATGTTCTGATTAATGCGGCGGATGAATTCCACCATGTCGATGGTTTCAACCCGCATCCCTAAATAGGATTCGAAGAAATCCTGATCGACGATGGAACCGGCAATGCCCATGGAAACCCCGCCCATCGAAACATAGCTCTTACCCCGCATGGTGGCGACGGCCAACCCGGCGCGGGCAAAGCGAAGCAGTTTTTCCTGAACATCTTCAGGGATGCTGTTATCGCCGGAATCCTGAACGTCACGCCCATAAATGCCGAAGGCCGGCAGTCCCTTTTGGCTGTGCCCCGCCAGGACGGCTGCCAGGTAGACCGCGCCAGGGCGCTCAGTGCCGTTGAAGCCCCAAACCGCCTTGGGAATTATGGGATCCATATCCATGGTTTCTGAGCCGTAACACCAGCAGGGAGTGACGGTCAATGAGACGCCAACGCCTGCGCGCGCGAATTTTTCTGCTGTTTGGGCAGCCTCGGCCACCCCGCCGATGCAGGTATCGGCGATGACACATTCAACTGGCAAACCGTTGGCGTGGCGCAAATTCTCACTCAAGAAGGCAGCCACATTTCTCGCCATGTTCATGGTTTGCTCTTCCAGGGATTCGCGTACGCCCTGGTGGCGTCCGTCAATGGTGGGGCGGATGCCGATCTTGGGCATGCTGCCTATAAGACGGTTGTGAGGGGGATTGATTTGAATTGTCTTCATAAGGTTGCTCCATTTTCTAGATATGCAGTATCTTGTCAATCAGATTACACACCATCATCTGCCAGGCGATGCATAATCTCACGAGTTTGTTGATACAGTTCTAAATTGTTCTCATAATAATGACTGTAATTTTGCCGTGCTGAATAATAATGGCTAAGATGATACCAATATCATATTGGCGTACTGGATCGTCTCGCCCGTGCGGATTAAGCCAATTGCCTGGGGAACTCGTAATTTAAAATCAGCGTGCGATTCATAAATGATAGGGATATCTCCTCTGGAATTAGCAAAAGCTTGCTGGATCTCAGGCGAATTCTCTTTCAAAAATTCTTCTGCCATATAAACTTGCCCTATAATGAAATTCGATTTCAACGCTTTAAAAACCTGCAGCACAGTTGGAATCCCATCCACTAAAGAGATATCTACAGTTTCAATCATCGGCCAATAGGGGAAACCGCGATCTGCGATCACCAAGGTATTAGTATGACGCACACGGGAAATTAGAGACAGAATTTGAGGATTAAGAATGCCGGTTTTAATCATGGTGTCGATATTTCCATTTTGTCTGTATTAAAACAGGGGCTGAACGATTCTTGAACAGCCCCTGTTCTTTACACAAGGTTCGGAAGAACCATAAACTTACTTATAGAGTACTGCCTGGATCTGGGGCTCGTCGATGTTGGATTTGTCGTACCAGTAAAATCCGGTATCGATGGTCTTGGGCAGCTCCTCACCATTATAGGCTTTGAGGGCGGCTTCGACGCACTTGTAGCCGATGCCAACGGGGTTCTGGGTGATCGCCCCCGCTTCGGTACCAGCTCGGATCGCGTCCATTTGTTGCTGACCAGAGTCGTAACCAATGACCGTGATCTGGCCTTCCATGCCTAGTTCAGCCACCGCGTTCAGAACGCCGATGATTGAGCCTTCGTTCGCCCCGAAGAAGCCCTTCAGGTCCGGGTGGGCCTGGATAATGGCCTTGGCCAGGTCAGTGGATTTGAGCTGGTCGCCGCCACCATACTGGACGTCTACAACAGTGACATTCGGGTACTTGTTCTTGACCTGGTCAACGAAACCGGCAACGCGGTCGATACCAGTGCGGCTGGTCTGGTCGTGGGCGATAACGGCAACTTCGCCTTCGCCACCGATCAGTTCGACCATCTTGTCAGCAGCCAAGGCAGCCGCGGCAATGTTGTCTGTTGCAGCGGTGGTAACGGGGATATCGCTATCCACACCAGAGTCGAAACCGACAACGGGGATGCCGGCATCCTTGGCTTTTTCGAGCAGGTTCTGGAAGGCCTTGGAGTCAACGGCAGCCAGACAAATGGCAGCGGGTTTCTTATCCAGGGCGGTCTGGAACATTTCAACCTGCTTGTCAACCATTGCTTCGGATTCCGGACCTTCGAAGGTGATATCCACATTCAGGTCTGTGGCTGCCTGTTCGGCACCCAGTTTCACTGCCTGCCAGAACTGGTGCTGGAAGCCTTTGGAAATCACGGGGATATAGGGTTTTGCAGCGGGCTCAGCCGGTGCGGCTGGTTGAGCGGCGGGAGCGCAGCCAGCAATCACGGAAATCAATACGAGCGCGCTTAACAGAGCAAACAACACTTTTTTGGTGTTCATAAATCTCCTCATTTAGATAGTTTGGATTCGAACAAGGTTAATTACTGTTTGGATTTGCATTTTATTATCGCTGATATTGTGCCTCCTTCTTATGGAATGTCGTGAATAAAATGCCGTCCGCAAACACTACTTAACGACGGCGGCGCAGAATATCCAGGAAAACAGCCAGGATGACAATACCACCTGTCACCACCATCTGCCATTCCTGAGGTACTGAAAGGATTCGTAGTCCATTGGTGAGCGTGCTGATGATAAACGCCCCAATGATGGTCCCCAAAATTGAACCTTCACCGCCGCTGAGGGATGTTCCACCGATCACAACCGCAGCAATAGCGTCCAGTTCGTAACCTGCCCCAAGGGCAGGTTGAGCCGAGTTCAGGCGTGAAGCCATCAGCACGCCGCCCAAGCCGCTGAACAATCCGCACAGGGTATAGACCGCGGTCTTCCAAAAGGCAACATTGACGCCCGAAAGGCGGGTGGCTTCTTCATTACTTCCCAGGGCAAAGGTATAGCGCCCGAGGATGGTGCGAGACAGGATCAGGTTGGCAATGATAGCTGCACCAAACATGATGAATACAGCATTGGGCACTTCGAAGCCGGGAATAATATTGCCAAGGGCGGAACCCATCGCCATTTCGCGGAAAGCAGGCGTATCGTTGAAATAGATCGGTTTCAACTCCGAGATCACCAACGAAAGGCCCTTGGTGGCATACAACATGCCTAGGGTGGCGATAAAAGGCGGGATTTTCATCCGCGAGATCATGAGGCCGTTGACCAACCCTGCCAGGCCTCCAGCCAGGATGCCACATAGAATGCCAAGTGGGATGGGCAGATGCAAGTTCGTTATGAGCACACCGGTCATCACCGCCGAAAATGTGAGCACCGTGCCCACAGAAAGGTCAATACCGGCAGTGATAATGACAAAGGTAGCGCCCAACCCCAGCACACCGTTGACCGCAGTCGCGAGCAAAATTCCAACAAAGTTATCAAAGGTGCGGAAAAATGGCGATGCCAGCGAAAAACCTCCGGCTAGCACGATCAGGGCACCGAAAGCCATGATACGTTGCATGGCATCGGAACGGAACAGGGTCATGGCAGTTTTGGGTTCACTTTTCATAGTTTTTCTTCCCGTGTCACAATGAATGGCGTCATTATCAGGCAGATGCCTTCACAACCGCATTACGCATGGTGGCATATTTCATGATACTTTCCTGGGTGGCCTCACCAGCATTCAGGATACCCGTCACCCGGCCTTCGCACATCACCACCACGCGATGGCTCATGCGCAGGATCTCCGGCAGTTCAGATGAGATCATGATGATGGCCTTGCCCTGGTGCGCCAGGTCGTTGAGCAGTTTATAAATTTCACTTTTGGCGCCTACGTCGATACCACGAGTAGGCTCATCGAAGATCAATATCTCGGTATCGGCGGTCAACCACTTGCCAATGACCACCTTTTGCTGGTTACCGCCGGAGAGGAATTTCACCTGCTGTTCAAGGTTGGGTGTTTTGATGTTGAGTGCCTTGACCATTTCCTGGCCGCGGACAACCGTCTTTTTGAAATCCACCCAGCCAAACCAATTTAGGAAATTCTTCATCGCCGCCATGGCAATATTTTCTTTGACATCCATGCCAAGGGTCAACCCATAACGTTTGCGGTCTTCGGAGAGATAGCCGATGCCATGCGTAACGGCATCGCCGGGGCTTTTGATGTTAACCCGCTGGCCTTTGATGATGACCTCGCCAGAGTCGTACGCATCCGCTCCGAAAATAGCGCGCGCCAATTCGGTGCGCCCGGCGCCAATCAACCCGGCAAAGCCCAAAATCTCACCCTTCTTCAGGTTAAAACTGACATCTTTGAGCACTTTTCCACGATTAATGTTGCGGACTTCAAGAACGATATCCTGATCGGGATTTTCAGGCAGTTCGGGAGCCGTCTCGTAGATGGTGCGTCCCACCATCATGCTGATGATCTGGTCAATGGTCACATCCTGGATACGCTTTGTATCGATATATTTCCCATCGCGCATGACCGTCACACGGTCAGAGATTTGCTTGAGTTCTTCCAGCCGGTGCGAAATGTGCACAATCCCAACACCTTTTTCGCGCAATTGTCTGATAATTCTGAAGAGTTCATCAATTTCCGTCTCGGTCAGGGCTGCCGTTGGTTCATCCATGACCAAGATTTTGGCATTGAATGAAAGCGCCTTTGCAATTTCCACCATTTGCTGCTTGGCAACTGTCAAGTCAGCAACTTTTGCGACTGGGTCCAATTGCAGGTTAAGCATTTTAAAAAGACGTTCGGCGTGTTGGTTGGTGATTCTATCATCCACGATAAACGGGATATTGGAACGCGGTTCGCGACCGATGAATATATTCTGCGCCACCGTCAGATGCGGCATCAGGTTCAGTTCCTGGTGAATGATGCTGATCCCTAGTTCCTGAGCCATACGGGGGTTTTGAATTTCAACCTCCTGACCTTCGAGGTAGATGCTTCCAGCATCCTTATGATAGATTCCACCGAGGATTTTCATAAGTGTAGATTTGCCCGCACCGTTTTCACCTACCAGTGCATGCACCTCACCAGATCGCAATTCGAAGCGACATTGGTTGAGCGCATGGACGCCAGGAAATCGCTTCTCGATCCCCTCCATGAGAATTAACACTTTACTCATAAACCAACCTTTTTCTCAAAACTTTGTCACTCGATCGCATTGCGAAAATTTGCTCGTAATGTAGAATTTCTACACTGCGATATTTGGCGGGCGCATCGTAAACCAAAAAAACTAGTTCTTTAGGAATTGACGTGGTGGATCATTGGGATTTTCTACGGTAACTCCCAATGATCCAAAAAACTTCAAC
>DATCYX010000360.1:0-32455 GCA_036526235.1 Anaerolineales bacterium
TCCACGACCACATTTCCCGGGAAAACGAAGTAGACCAGGAACATGCCCGGCCAAGCTATCACATAAACCAAGATAAAGAAAGCTGCAACTTGATGACTCTTGATCCAGTTCGTTACTTTATTCATTGGATTGTCTCCTTTGCATTTGTGTTTTGGGTGGTATCCATGATAATTTCTCCTGATCTTTTGTTTGCCTTTTTCTTGTGCTTAGTACAACACACTTACAAACGCACATACAGAATAGCATGCAGGAGAAAGAATCACACGACCCATAGTGTATGTTTTGCCCCAGCCTACGGAAAGGTTCTTAATCCAAGCTCAAGATTGAATATTTAATTACTGCGGTACTGGAAAAGCCCTATTAAATTACCCCCAGAGAAATATATCGCAAGTAGGGTAAAAGCCAGGATTACTCGCGCCGGACAATACCTTCCTGCCAGGCGTAAACTGCGGCCTGGGTGCGATCGGCGAGGTGAAGTTTGCTCAAGATATTACTGACATGGCCTTTGACAGTGCCAATGCTGATGACCAACTCATCTGCGATTTTCTGGTTAGTAAAGCCTCTGGCAATCAATGTCAGCACTTCGACTTCTCGCTCGGTGAGTTCTGTAAAAAGGGTGCTACGTTCAGGTTCCCCATGGCTGAATTGCTTGATCAGGCGGGCCGCAACTCTGGGATGCAGTGTTGCCTCCCCTTTGGAGGCCCGTTGAATGGCTTCGACCAATTCCTGAGCCTTGACATCCTTGAGCAAATAGGAAATCGCACCGGCCTGGAGCGCCGGGAAAATATGCTCATCTTCATGGAAGGAGGTCAGTATGATGATCTGTGTGCGCGGGCTGATGTCCTTCACTTTGCGGGTGGCTTCCACACCGTCCATGCCGGGCATGACCAGGTCCATAAGTACAACATCCGGAATATATTCGCGGGCCAGGCGCACAGCCTCTATCCCCGATTCGGCTTCCGCCACCACTGCGATCTCAGGCTGCGCTTCCAGGTATCCTTTGGCCCCATTGCGCACCATTTCATGGTCATCCACGATCATGACTGTGATTGGTTCTTGCATTTACGGCCTCCTCCACCCCTCGGTTGGGATCGTTAGACAGACTTTCGTTCCTTGCCCAGGTTCGCTTTGGATGCTGAAATCACCCATGAGCGATTCCACCCGCTCACGCATCGAATCAAGCCCCATACCATCATGCGGCTGTTGGGTGTCAAACCCTTTGCCATCATCACTGATGCAGAATTCAACTGAATAATTTCCAAAACGCATTGTAACATCAACGCTTTTCGCTGAGCTATGTTTGGCCACGTTCGCTAACGCTTCCTGCATGATTCGGTAAATGGCTTGTTTGACCTCCAGAGATAAATCGACGAATCCATCCACATCCAGGGTCGCTTCGATACCGGTTTGGTGGGCCCACTCAATGACATATTCATTGAGGGTTTCATCAAAACGCGCGCCGTTCATTGACGGTGGTCGCAGTTCATGGATCAAATCGGTCAACTCCACCCGCACCGAATCCACCAGAGTATCGGCTTTCACCAAATGGTTTTTTGCCGATTGGGGATCGCGCTCGAAAAGCGTCAAGGCCGTCCCCAAATGAAAGGAGGCAGCTAGGGCTTCTTGCTTGGCACTGTCGTGCAGGTCGCGCGCCAGGCGGTTGCGCTCTTCAGAAACAGCCATCTCCTGGCTTCTTTTGAGGAACTGCTGGAGTTGTTCCGCCATTTGGTTGAGACGTACTGCCATTGTACTGATTTCATCGCCAGTAGGATCCTCGATAAATTCAGAAAAATCGCCTTGGCTCCAGGCATCGGTCACCTGCGAAACTCGTCGTAAGCGCAGAACCATACCACGGGCCGTCAGGGAGCCAAAAATAGTTCCAACCAGACCGGCAGCTAGCAACAAGATCAAGACACTCTGTCCCAACAATATGGTTAGGGTTTCTGGGATATCATTGGCGGTTGGCAAATGCTCTATGTAAATGATCACAACCCCCAAAACCTCTTGATCATCTTCATTCTTTACAGGGATCGCAAAATAAAAACGTTCGTGTGGTTCAAGGGTGATGAATATCCGCTCTGGATCAACTTCTCCATTAAAGGCTGCTGTCAGGGCACCGTCCAGACCAGGGAAAGTCCCCCTATCAAGCGGTTGTCCGACTACAGCTCCAGGAACAAGATGCGGATTGTTGAGTCCAAGCAGATTTCCTTCTTTATCGAGGAGAATAGTGCTTCCCCGTCCCTCTGTCCTTAACCGGATTTGAAAGTCGCCGATTTGAAATATTTCGAGCTCTGTAATGGTTAATTCACCCCCTTCCAGTATGTCTGCGATCAAATCTGTATCGATGGGGTCTTGCCTGTAAATAAGGCGCATTATGGCAGTGCCATTTTCGCTGATAACCCTAATCCATTCTTCGGGCGTGAGCGCGCGATTATAGATCTCGATCGGAATAAAAGCCCTTGAAAACATTAGGTACCCTAGAATTAACACAACAACGAACAAAGAGCCTACGGTAACCGCGGAATAGCTCAGTGTTAACTTCCACTGTAAGAGGCGAAATGATGGAATTATCTTCTTGAAAAACATTTTCCTCCTAAGAAATTATCGTTTAGGAAAAAAGAGTAATCAGTTATTATTAGTATACCGAAAAAGGTGATTTGATTAATATGACCAGAGACCTGTTTTTTCCCGCACCACAGATAGATTTCCGATCTACGATCTAGATGATTGAGTTATTCCAAATCAGCTGGTCTCTACAGGGCTGATGTTCATCTTGTGACTTAGCAGACCTATATTAGGATTCCTCACTTAGCACTATGTTTTCTCCTAATTCTAGGGAAGGGGGTGGTTCGGAACTCATCCGCTACGGGTCACCTATATGTGGGGGGTAAGCCTGCGGAAAAAGCGCTACCGTGATCATTTACTGATAGTGGTTGGTATCAATACAGCGCTTCGCATTTAGGACTTACAGCAGTTGCGCATTGGGCATTTCATCGACGACCACAAACGGATGATGCAGTGGTTTTGGATCAAGGAGCAGAAACTTTACAAGCGTCATGAAGTTGTAATCAACCAGGGCATTTATGAAGCATGGTTAGTAAATATTTTTATGAAGTATAATTGCGGGACTTTCTCAAAGATGGATAACAGATTATCCAGATAGTTCAGGCTGTCAACATATTTTAGATCACCTGCTGACGACCAGTATCCAATCGTGTCAGACCAAGCTTTATCCCTCTTAATTTCGAAAACTGGAGAATGAGTTATGAACCTGAAGAATATGTTTGCCACCAGCGCAATTGTCGCGATCCTGCTTGGACTGGGACTTATCCTGGTACCGGTGCCGTTAATGACTGCAAGGACTGGTCATCCCCCTGATGTTCTGACCGCTCATGTTGCCAGGCAGTTTGGTATTGCCATGCTAGCCGCAGGAGTAATCTCTTGGATGGCGCGCCGCACAACTGATTCGACTGCTCGCAACGCTATTGTAGTTGGCTTAGCCTTGCTATACGTGCTGTTACCCATCGAGACTGCCATCTCAATTGTGCGTGGCTCAGAAAGCGCCGAAGGCTTCGTATTGGTAGTCGTTTTTGGGATACTGGCTGTCGGTTTCATACTGTTAGGCAAACCAAGATTGACCTTCTAAAGAGACAACCAATGGAAATCACACCCAAAACAAAAGTATCCGATATCCTGGAAGAATACGGTGATATCGCTGATGTGATGGAGATATTTGGCATCAAGCGCGTGGCGCGCTACTCATTCCGAAAGATGCTAACCAAAGCTTTGACGGTTGAGGTGGCTGCGCGTGTGCACAGGGTCCCACTTGATGAATTCCTGGAAACACTGAATAACGCTATTGAAATGCGTGCGAAGAATCAAGAGCCATGAGACGGCGCCGAAGCGATCTCTAGATCACATGTGGGGGACAACCTAGCGGCTAAGCATTCTTCATCAAGGACAGGCACCTTTGCCATATCCACCGAACCAGTCCAGACTGGCGCGGTCGCCCTCCTCGACCAGTTCGAACCTACACCTGAGCGCCCAATGTGAACACAGGTTTTACGCACCTTGCCGGGCTGGTTAACCTCCGCAAGCTAAACCTCCGTTTCACGAAGGTTGCCGATACCGGGGTTGGCAAGCTGCAGAAAGCATTGCCGAACTGTAAGCTATTTAAGGAAACCTTATGAAATTTACACCAATCGATTGGAAAACTTGGCCTCGTGGTTAATACTTTGATGTCCACTTCAATAAAGTACCAAACATATTCAGCATGACAGTAAACATCGATATTTCCACATTGCTTGAAGCAGTGAAAGATATTGGCATTATTGATGGCTTTCATCTTCCTGGGTTTTTGAATGAGTTGCAGAGTACGGTTGATTATTTGGCAATCACAAATTTCGGTAGTAAATAATTCAAAAAAGATAACGCCAGCATAATTTGACGACTCGTGATTTTGAGACCAAGATTCTTGAAAATGTAACACGTTCGTAACTTATTACCCTTAGAAAGAGGCATGGGTGTGGTTCGGAACTCATGCGCTATGGGTTACACGAAGAACCGCAAGATGTTGTCGAGCAGTTTTTGTTTGTGGTACGGATGTTTCGATAATGGGTGATCCAGAACGGTGATAGGGTGGTAAGCATTCTTTTCTCTCCTCAGTGGTGGGAAATCGCCCAAATGCGATTGCCCTATTCAAATGGTCGTCTGGGGAGTGGAGAGAAATGTAATGCTATAATCCTCCAAGCTGTTATTTACTACCGCACATTCTGGGTTTGAAAGGTAAGAACTATGCCGGAATCTGTACTGAGTTTTCAATCGCTGCCCCAGGAATACCAACAAGTTATTCAGCTCGCGGAAGATCGATATGGGATCGCCATTGCCCCGCTCCAAGAATTGGCCGGTGGGTGGTCGGGAGCAATCATTTACCTGGTGCGCGTCGCTTCCACAGATTCCAAAAAAGTGGAACACCTAATCCTGAAGCTTGACCGCAAACGGACGATGTCGTCTTCCGATGAAGTCTCCCGACATAAAAAGGTACAGCAGATTTCCCCCTCTGAGTTCACCAATCTGCACATCCCCGAAATGGCTTACGATCAGGTTGAAGCTGAGAATGCCCTGGCGATTTTTTATACGATAGCTGGCCAATCGCTGCACAATTTCCTCACGCTCTCAAGCCACCAGCGCCAGAGCCACATTGAAACCTTGTTCTCAGCGACCAACCACATATTGCTGGATAGCTGGAATGCAGGTCTGACATTTGAGCAGATTGATCACCCCCGGGATCTGCTGCAGAAGTGGCTGGGGTTTCGTCTGGATGCGGGTCAGAATATTGAGATTTTCTTAAGCGAGGTCTGTCAGTTGCCCCCCAATATCCCGGGTTTCATCGTCCAGGGTAATATCCTCCCAAATCCGCTGTACTATGCGCGAAATATCGATGCCTGGACCTCAGTCAGGGCTGGGGATGCTATGGTCGGGCTGCAGCACAGCGATTTAAACACGAACAATATCCTGGCCAAGTTTTCACGACAGGGGGATGAATTAGAAGGCTACTACCTGATCGATTTTGCCCTCTTCAAAGAGAACATGCCACTACTGTATGATCAACGCTACCTGGAGATGTCTTATCTGACCCATACGATCTCGCAGGGGATCTATAACAGCGTGGTAGGCCTGATCTGCCGGTATGGGGAGCAGGACATCCTGGAGCCCGATCAAACAGCGATCGAAATGACTGGTGTCAATGCAGCCATACGTGCAGGGCGGATCGCCTTTGGAGACTGGGTACGGGAAAACCATCCCAGCTTGCATGACGACTTGTGGGGTCAATACTGGCTTGCAGGAACAGCGGCAGGGTTGAGCTACTGCCACAAAGCGGGTCAGGCCGATGGAATACGACTGGCGGGGCTGATTTATGCCTCCGCCAACCTGAAGCAGTATTTTAAGTTATTTGGTCTTCCCATGCCCACCGGTGCCAGCCAGTTGTACGCCGAAGGTCAGATCGGGGGCATGCCCGCAGCAGGCTTCACGCTGGCTTCCCCGGCTAGAAAACCGAACCATAATTTGCCAGCACCGCCGACGAACTTCATCGGCCGGACGGCTGAACTGGCTGAGTTAACCGATTTGCTGCTTCGTCCGGAGGTGCGGCTGGTTTCGTTGACAGGGCCGGGTGGGACGGGAAAAACCCGCCTGAGCCTGGAAGCAGGCAGAGCTTTGCTGGACCGCTTTCCCCAAGGTGTGTATTTCGTTGACCTGGCGCAAATCAACGATCCGTCACTGGTTTCGGCAACCACCGCTCACACGATCGGGATCCGTGAAGGCGGAGGTCGACCGCCATTAGAGACTTTGAAAGACTACCTGGCTGGCAGAGGAATGCTCCTGATTTTCGATAATTTCGAACAAGTCGTTGGAGCTGCCGCGGACATCTCGCAGCTGCTCGCCGCTGCTCCTGGGATCAAAGCGTTGGTCACCAGTCGAACCCCTTTGCACCTGCGCGGGGAGCATGAATACCCAGTCTCCCCTCTGGACATGCCCCCGGATGCATACCAATCTATTGACCAGGCTATTAAATATGAAGCGGTGGCTCTTTTTCGGCAGCAAGCCAGGACTGTCCAGCCAGCATTCGATCTTACAGAGGACAACCGTGCTGCGGTCATAGAGATCTGCCGCCGCCTTGATGGTCTTCCACTGGCGATCGAGATCGCCGCCGCCCGCATCAAGATGCTCTCCCCCCAGGCATTACTTGACCGCCTGGACCACAGCTTGAGCCTGCTGGTGGGAGGAGCCAAGGATTTACCCAACCGGCAGCAAACCTTGCGCGGGACCATCGACTGGAGTTATGAATTGCTCCAACCTGTGGAACAGATCCTCTTCACACGATTGGGAATCTTTGCCGGGGGGTTCACCCTGAATGCTGCAGATGAAATCTGCAAACCGATGGGCGAAGTGGACGTTTTTTCTGGTGTTGAGACGCTTCTAAATAACAGCTTGCTTCGCCAGGTCCATTCGGCCAGCAGTGAGCCACGCTTCGACATGCTTCAGACGATTCGCGAGTACGCATTGGAAAAAGCAGCAGAAGCCGGCATAATGACCGAGCTTCAATGGGCTCACTGTGGCTATTATTCACGAATGGCGGCGGCTGCAGGAAATTTGGGCGAAGGGAGTTTTGGCGCCCATTCTGTGATTTGGCTGCAGCGCTATGAAGAAGAATATGATAATTTCCGTGTGGCCCTCTCCTGGGGAATAAAGCATCCTGAAGAAGGCTTCCCACTGGTGATTGCGATGATGAATCAGCTGGCCTGGTTCTGGTACCGCTATGGTTACTTGCAAGAGGGCAGTGAATGGACCGAACGCAGCCTGGCGGCTACACAAGGGATGGGTGATTCGCCGGCGCGCGCCTGGGCGCTAGTCGGGCGCGCATATCTGGCTTTGTGGTCAGGCGACCTGTTGATTGCCGCGCGATATGGGCGGGAAGCTGTGGAAATGTGCCAACGGATAAGCTTTGACCTTGGCTTATCCCTGGCTAAACTAACCTTCGGGACGACATTGATCAATCAAGGCAAGGACAGAGAAGCCTATCCCCACCTGGTGGATGCGGTCGAGCTCTATGACCAGCAGGATCAACCCTGGATGAAAGGAACAGCCTTGGTCCACCTAGCCAATGTGTCCCTTGGATTAGGCGATCCAGAGCAGGCCACCCAATGGTTGGATATGGCCATGCCATTCTTGTTGAATTCTGGTGATGTATGGGCAATGGCTTTCGGATTGAATAACTACGGAGAAGTTGCTCGAGCCCAGGGGGACTATGATAGAGCAGAAGATTTCTACCGGCGAACCGACGAATTGTACAAGCAGGCGGATGCAAAAGGCGACCAGGCACGTCTTCTACACACATTCGGCTACATTGCCCAGCATAAGGGTGATCTTAATGGGGCACGCTCGTTATTCTTGGAGAGCCTTAATGATTTTCGAAAATTGGGCAACCATCGCGGTATCGCAGAATGCCTGGCTGGCCTGGCTGGTCTGGGAGCAATACAAGGAAAACATGAGTGGGCCACACCTTTGTTGAGCAGCGCGGAGAGCCAGCTTAAGGCGATTGGCGGCGCCTGGTGGCCTGCAGACCGGGTAGAAATTGAGCGGGCGAGAGAGCGCCTGCGAGCCGCTCTCGACGACCGCTTTGATGAGCTCTGGGAGCAAGGCCAATCTATGGGTGTTGAAGAGGCGATTGCCTACGCCACGAATGAGGCGTAATCGCTGTGAGTGAGCCAATCATCGGCGTCGGCTTCACAGGTGAACTGAGCTTGCGGGTCAGCGTGGCCACGCTTTCGCGGGTCGTCTTCCCCCATCCGGAGGGCGGAGTCCCAATGATCGCGCTGGAGCATAAAGCTACCCTGGCTGCTGGAGAGGCTGACAGGGTAGATGTGAAAGCCCAGCCGTTTGGGGGGGCTATCCGAATATTAAATCCCAACCGGCTTTTGACACTCCTGGGCAGCTTCAACTTCGACAGCCAACGATCGCGTTCCGAGCAAGATTTCCGGGTCTATATCCGCCCCTCGAGCTGGGAAGAAGTGCGCGAATTCTGCCTGCAGAATATGGATCAGGAAGCGGGTCCAGACCTTGAAATAGATCCTTCCAGGGAATTGGAGGAAGAGTTCGATGATGCGCTGGGGATCCAGCTCAAGTTAAACCAATACGTTGTGAAGCCGTTCGGCATCGTGGTGGAAAATGAACCGGCCCCCACAACCAACGTGCGTGCTACTGGCAACCTAACCGCCCGGATCTACCGGGTTTACGAAGTGCAGATCCAAGACCCGGCCCTGTGGCGATTGATGGTGGCCAACAGCCATACACACCCCAAACAGATCTTGCAGAGATTGGCGTTAGACGATTCTCAAAAAGGCGGGCGAGGCAGGGCGACCGCCATGCTGGTGGCTGCGGAGCAGGAGATTCGCGCCGCCTATTCGGCTCTACCCCCGGAGATGCTGGGCATGCCGCTGGCATTCGCAGGCACGGTCCTGGATGGGAACGTGCCTGCGATATTGAAGGGTATTTCTGTACCGAAATATCGATACCTTCGCTAGCGGGGGTTGGTTGGGGTGGCGGAAGAGACCGGCATTATCATCGCGGATGGTGTGCGGTGAGGCTACATTGGCTTCGTTTTCAATCACCTGCGCCGAAAAGCCCATCCCAGAGCGAGCAAACTGGCAGCCACATCCGGTATGGATTTGCAGCTAATTCTTAAAACACGGCTCCTGTGATGCTCTAGCCAAGCAGCGCCTTCACTACATCGCGGAACACCCAGGTATGCAGATCGATGTCAGCCTCGGTCACATCCGGAGCGATGAGCGCCATGTTGTGAAAGGGTGTCAGCAAAATCCCGCGGTTGAGCGTCGCCAGGTGCATGTAGCGCGCCAGTTCATCATCCTGAGAGGCACGAGCCTCAGCGCCATTTCGGGGTGGTGTGCTGCGAAACCAATACTCTGCCCGGCAACCGAGACGCGTGATATGCCAGGGGAGGTCAAATTCCTGGATGACGCCCTCTACGCCTTGCGTGTAGCGCAGTGCCAATGGGATGGTCCGCTCAAAGGCTTGCTGTGTGAGCACATGTTGTAAGGTTGCTCGCATGGCGGTGAGTGAGAGGGCATTGCCAGCGAGCGTCCCACCCACACCGTGGATGGTCTCGCCTTCGTTTTGTATGGCCCTGGAGATGCGATCAGCTACTTCGGCCGAGAAGCCGTATACCGCAGTGGGCACACCGCTACCGATAGGTTTCCCAAGGGTGAGCATATCTGGCTGAAGATCATAAGCCTGCGTGTACCCACCGGGACCAGCCGAGATGGTGTGCGTTTCATCGATGATCAATAATGTCTCTGTGCGGTGTGTGATCTCTCGTAAAGCCGCGTGATAACCTGGTTCGGGAAGCACAATTCCGATGTTGGTCAGGGCGGGCTCGGCCAGCACGCAGGCCACGTCGCCGGGCTGGAGGGCAGCTTCGAGGGCGGGGATATCATTGAACTCGATCACCCGCGTGGTCAGGGTGGGATCCACTGGCGGGCCTGCATTGGCTTCGCGCGATACGGGCTTCCCATCCACGATGGTGACGAACGACTCGTCCACCGTGCCGTGATAGCAACCATTGAACACCAATATGCGTTTGCGTCCGGTGATGTAACGCGCTAAGCGGATTGTGAAGCGATTGGCGTCTGTGGCGGTCAAGGCGATTTGCCAGTATGGCAAACCGAAGCGACGGTGCAGCTCTTCTCCCAACCAGACGGCATCCTCGGTAGGCAGCATGAAGGTGATTCCGCGGCCCAGGCGATCGGTGATGGCCTGGACAGCGGCATGCGGCGAATGGCCTGTCATGGCTCCTGTGTCGCCCAGGCACAGGTCGAGATAACGATGGCCATCGACATCCCATAGATAAGCCCCGGATCCTTCCTCGACGAAAATGGGAAACGTTCCAGCCCACTCGACCATCCAATTCATGGGCACGCCATCCAGTAAATGCGCTTTTGCCTTCTCGAAAAGCTTCTTCGAGGCAGGATGTTCTGCCACGAAGCGCTGTTGTTCCTGGGCAATGAGGGCTCTTAATCTGTCCCTATTGATTGGTGTTTTTTGCCCATCCATGCCTTTCAATCCCCAATTCGGTTTTGAGTTGCCACCTAGATGATCTCTTTTTCTGCAGAGGCGAGGATTTTGTTCAGCTCGGCTTGCTTGTCAGCTTCAAGGGGAGGGGGTTGGTGGTTCTGCAAGATCCAGTCGAACTTTTCACGAGCGACTTCGAGTGGATGGCGATATTTCCCGGTTTGATCGGTGACATGGGTAAGACCGAGTCTTACGGTAGTGCGGATATACTTGCGAGTGTGTTTTTGAGACAGATAATGCCCGCCGGGACCGACCTTGTCGATCACATCCAGTGCAAGTGTTTCAGGTGATACCTCCTCCTCTGCCAGGGCGTAGCGAGCTCGATGATAGATCTCATCATCCAGGATGATTGCCTCTGGATGGAGCAGGGTGAAGGTGCGGTTTAGACCAATACCGGTTGCCCACTCACAAGATGCCAAACTGATCAACAATGGGTCCAGAGACACATCGGCGGCCGATTGCCAGGTCCCTGGTTCAACGCTCTCAGTTCCAAAAGCGCCCCCGAACGAAGGCATACCCCAATGATGAGCTATGTCTATGGGCCCGTAACGAACGCGAGCATCGACTGGATAGGCGATGTAGTTGCCATTTCGCGGGTCAACCCAGCCTTGTAACAAGGAGTGGCTAACTGGTGTACCCGGATTGATCAGCTGCATGAGCACCGTCGCGCTGATGATCTCAGCATCTGCAACCACAAACGCACCGGCTTGTGTAACGGGTGCAGTCGTGCCCATGGTAGGCATAGCCATGAAACTCACAGGAATGCCTTCCTCAGCCAGGAGCATGGCGCCCTCAATCCCTTCTTTATCTTGCACCAAAGGCGCAATGGTGCAAATTAACACGGATAACAACGGGTTTTCCCGAAGCGCCTCTCTACTCCCTGCGACAACTGTAGCCATCTCGATGGCATAGCGAGTGGCGACCTCTCCCAGCAGTGTCTCGGTTTTAATGTGCTTGACCGTATTGTTCCAGGATGCGTCCAAATCGTGCAAAGAGGATAATTTACCGAAATCTTGCGAGCCGACCATTGGCCAGTAAAACGCGGTGGAGGATAAATAATCGACGATCTTCGCCGTTCTGCCCACATCTGCTTTCGTAGAGGAGCGGGTCAGACCTGTTTTGGGATCAACGGTCTCCACTCCGCATCCATCCACACCCATATAGGTATATCCTTCCTGGAGAGAAAAACCCAGCGCAGGATCACGGGCTCCCAATCGGTAGTAACGTGGAACAGTGGACATGGCTTTGATGACCAGGTCCCGGGGTAGCTTGACAACGCTTGTATCCCTGTCCACCAGAGCGCCGTGTTCCTCAAAAATGGACAGGGCTTTTTGTGTCGGAAATTGCACACCTGTTTTTTCAAGCACCTGGAGGGTTGCTTCTTGCAATTGGTCCAGATCCTCATCGGAGAAGAATTGGATCCTGTGCTTGGATACAATTGGCTCAATCGGTAAGCGATCAGGGGTCATAATATATCTCCTGGAAATCGATAGGGTTATTTTTAAGTCAGCTGTTCAGCACTTCACCCGTTCGTTCTTGGGATCGTACATCGGCCGCAGTGAGACTTTCGCGGGGTAGCGCACCTTGTTCACCTCAATTTCAAACTTCCCGCTACGGATATAATCGGCGGTCACACCTTCTTCATTCTCTATGAAAGCTAACCCTACGGCTCCACCAAGCGTGAATCCATAGGCGCCTGAACGGACATACCCGACCCATTTGCCATCCCGGTATATTTGTTCCCCGTAGTAAAGGAGAGGCTCGGGATCCTCGAGAAGGAATTGGGCAAACCGATTTTTTAGAATTCCAGATTCCTTTTGTCTGAGCAGCGCCTCGCGCCCAATAAAACCACTGGGTTTGTTGAAATCGACCACAAAGCTCAGGCCTGCTTCCAGTGGGGTGTCGGTCACATCGATATCATGACCATAATCCCGGTAGGCTTTTTCGATCCTGAGCGTGTTCAGCGCTTGAAGACCGGCGTGCTTTAATCCCAGGTCTTGTCCGGCCTCAACTAGCAGGTCAAAGATCGAGGGGGCAAATTCGGTGGGGATATACAATTCGTATCCAAGCTCGCCAAGATAAGTAATTCGATAAGCCATTGCGCGCGCATAATGGATATCTATTTCCTTCATGGTCATATAGGGGAAGGCTTCATTGGATAGGTCTGTGTTTGTCACACGGCTCAGGAGTTGGCGTGATTTTGGTCCCTGGACATTAATCATGGCGTAGCCCGAAGTGACATCGGTGACGAAGGCATGCGCCTCTGGAGGGATATGCCGCTTAAGCCAGGTTTCTACATGGCGATGGGCCAGGTCCGAGCAGATCACAAGGAAGGCGTCTTCTGCCACCCGGGTCACGGTCAGATCGGCTTCAATTGTTCCGCGTTCATTTAGCCACTCCGTGTAAACGATCCTACCTACCGGGATGGAGACATCATTGGTTGAAATCCGGTTGAGGATTGCTTCTGCATCTCTCCCTTGAACGAGGAATTTGGACATCAGTGAGAGATCCATCAAGATCACATCTTGCCGGCAAGCTTTGTGTTCGGCGGCGTTGTACTCAAACCAATTCTGGCGTCCCCAAGAGTATTCAACCCGTGGCTCAACACCTGGGGGCGCAAACCAGTCCGGGTATTCCCACCCGGCGGAGGAGGCAAAATATGCGCCTGCTTTCGCCAAACGCTCATGCAGGATGGATTTGCGCGCATTCCTGGCAGTCACAAACTGAGAGTTGGGAAAACTCTCCTTGTACATCATGCCTAGGATTTCCACGGTGCGATCGTGCAGGTATTGGGGGGTATTCTGGAAGGGCAACATCCTGTCAATGTGGATATCAGCGACATCTACCGGCGGCAAACCGTCTATGATCCATTGCGCCAGGACCTTACCTACGCCGCCTCCGAGCAAAATCCCCAAGGAGTTTAGACCAGCTGCCACGTAAAAATTTCTCAGTTCTGGCGCTTCACCTAGCAAGAGGGTTAAATCGGGGGTGAAACTTTCTGGACCGCAGAATAGTTTTCTGATCCCGGCAGTTTTTATCGCTGGAATGCGCTCCATGGCTTTATCAATGTAAGGCATCATTCGATCCCAGTCAGGTTGAATCTCGCCAAAAGTGAAATTTTGCGGGATTCCACCCATGCCCCAGGGCGCAGCCACCGGCTCAAACAGCCCTAGCATCAAGCCGCCCACTTCCTCCCGGTAGTATGCATAACGGTCAACATCTTCTAATATGGGCAGATCTTCAGAGACCCCTTCCATCGGTTCGGTGATCAAGTAATAATGCTCGGCAGCATGCAGGGGTACATCTACCCCAGCCAGTTGACCGACTTTTCTGGCCCACATCCCGCAGCAGTTCACCACAAATTCGGCTTCAATTTCACCGCGGTTCGTCACGACACCAGTCACCCGCCCATTTTTTTTCTTTATCCCGGTGACCTCTGTTTCTTCGTAGATGCGCGCACCCTGATTCCTGGCCCCTTTGGCTAGAGATAAAGTTGCGTCTACCGGGTTTGCACGACCGTCTTCGGGCGTGTAGAACCCGGCAAGCACATCGCGTGCGTCTGCAAGAGGCCACAATTCCTTGAACTCCTTTGGGGAAATCTCCTCTACGTTGATGCCATAACCCCGAGCGAAATTTGCATTTCTTCGCAATGCTTCCAAGCGGGACGCCGAACTGGCAATTTCAATGTAACCCACAGGCTTAAATCCGGTTGATACCCCGGTTTCGTTTTCTAATTGTTTATATAGCTCGCGGGTGTAGTGCGCCATATAAAGCATTGTGTCTGTAGCAAACCCCCCACAGACGACCAAGCCAGCCGCGTGCCAGGTGGTGCCAGATGTTAACTGCTTGCGTTCAAGGACAATCACATCCTGCCAGCCCAGCTTCGTTAGGTGGTAAGCTGTACTGCAGCCAATCACTCCGCCCCCAATAATAACAACCCGCGCCTGTGTAGGGATGTGTGTATTAACCGAATTCGAATCCTGCGATTTAGTCATGATTATCCCTCTGCATCTCCTCTCCTGAAAATTTAGCTACGTGTGTTAATCATTTCAAGTTATGCATATGTATTGACGAGTATCCCTTCCGACGAGCAGGCCTTTTTGTAAAGGTCAGCGTATTTGAACACAGATTGTTAAAGACCAGCATTTGACTCGCCAACTTACGTCTCGTCGGCCTAGCTTTCAAGTGAAAACTGTGTTAGATCGCTTTGAATACCTGGCTGAAAAACGATCCAACTATTTGCCTGGCAGACCGGTATTCTTATGCTGGATGCCAGATAAAATTCAGCGCCCTGTCCACACTGGAGCCGTCCATGCTGTGACACCCTCACTGCCAGAAACATTAGATGCTGTGGTCACACGCAGATAAAAGTAGTGGGCGGACTCGGAGTTCAAAGTGATCTTCTGGTCAAAGGTCACGCTGCTGGCGGGCAGGCTGGCAACAACCTCACCTCCATCGGAGATGACCTCCACCAAAGTGATGGCGTCGCTTGGAACCCCGTCTGGATCTTGGATATGAATGCTGGCGGTATAGGAGGAGGCAGGTGAGGATAAAACTGATCCCATGACTGCCCCGTTCAGCGTGTAGTTGATACGCAAGTTCTTATCCAGGGTTGCATAGCCTCTGCTGGCACTCATTGCTGCGTACAGGTCGGCGTGGGTTAATTTTTGGGCCAGCAGCACAGTCCTCACCTCAGAGCCAGAAATCCAGTCTGGCGAGTGCGTATCGGAATTGGCTGCCGGCATCACATGCCAGCCCTTATCTAGTGCCATAATATAGCTTGCTTCGTATTCCAGAAGCGCATAAGGCATGATCCAGCTTCCATAGTTGTGGATCTCAAGCAGCCCCATGCCCTGATCGCGGGAATCGGACCAGTAAGCAAAGTCGTCGAAATTATCGCCATAATCGGTGGGGTGAACCCACAAGCCGACTGCACCCGAGCGGGCGGCGAGCTGATCATAGAAGGTTCCGGGAACCGCCCAACGCGGCAGTTTCACGCCAGGGCCATGCAGACCGGGTTTTGAGCGCGGCGTGTCGGCATAATTAAATACATTGACTTCACCGAATCCGGGCATCCAAAACTCGTAGCCTGGAATGGCGACGAAACTATCTGAAGTGTACTCCGCTGCCGCCAGGAGCGTTTGCTCCCATTCGTCAGCAGTGAGCATATAGCTGTGGTCGGTGGTTGCCATGAAATCAGCACCGGCAACCTTGGCGGCTGCAAAGGCATCTGCTGGCGTGCCTTCCCACGCATCGCTATAGCCTGTATGAGCATGCAGGTCCCCGAAGTACAAATCATATTGGACTGGTTTTTGTGCTTCCTTTGCTGAAGTGACCAAACCGAAACTGAATGATCCAAGGATAATGATTGAAAGGAGCACTATTCGGATTTTTTTACTCATGGCTACCCTCCCGGTTTGAGGATTCTTGATGTGGAGTTCTTTCGGCCAATACGAATAACAACAAACGATTATGGGTTTTTGTGAAAAGGTTGGTTCGATTTTTAGTGAACCTAATGACTTCGACTGGATCTGCTGAACGGACTGAATGTCAGTTGCGATGAAGTGAAGCTCAATAATAATTTTCGCTGGTTATTTCCCTAGCCGGGATGGTGTGATGCCTGGTGCTTTGTCTAAGGCAGCATTGAGGCCTGATAATGATCTTGATATTTACAAGTTTCCTGCATAGCGCAGTAGCTACAGGTGGTGCCACTGATCATCAACTGGGGACCAAAGCCCAACACCATGGTGAGCGATTTGCGGGGGAGCATAAGGTAAGACGAGGTGAGCCTTACGTCAATTGAGCTGGGATCCAGGATGTGAAATATTTCTGGCTGACCTTCGTCAACGGGCCAGCTTGTCATGCCGGGACTTAGTGGAATCGACGCCTGCCACTTGCTTTCTTGGGCGCGGGCCTCAAAAAATTTGCAGGTTGCATTGGCTAGCGCTTCTACCGCTGCTGAACCGACTCCGTCTAGTGCCAACCCCAAGACCGGATCGCTATCGTACAGGCTAGCGATTTCCTTTTCCATTTTTTCGCCAATGCTACACAGGATCACAACAATAATTTTGGCATATGCCAAGTGTTGGGTGAGCAGCTGGCTCTTTAGTGTATATCCCTCTGAAAGTATCAATGTTTCGTGGCGGACTTTTTCCAGCTCCAACTCTCGATAAAGCACAAGGGGTTCAAGCAATGGAAGACCGATGTCAAGAGCCCTTTCTGCTGTCAAGACAAGATTGGGTTTGCGCTTCCTGATTAACGCCGGATTTGCCCCTTGGGCCTGGAGGATTTGATCAGCAGTGATTGAGAATTCAATATCTTGCAGGATAGGCAAGTTCTACAGTCTCCTCAAAGAGTGTGTATAAATTATAGCGAACAAAATGATGCAAGTCAATCTAAAAACGGCGTTATTCGTAAAATTTGCTAATAAAATTTACGAATAACGATAAAATTTATTGACTGTTTTACGAATTACGGTAAAATATAAGTATGTTAGATGATATTGATAGATCCATAATTTCGCTCCTGCAATATGATGGTCGCACCCCACATACTAAAATCGCCGAGGAGTTGGATATCAACGAGGGGGCCGTTCGGCGTAGGGTGAAAAAGCTCATAGATGAAGGGATCATGCAAATTGTCGCCATCGTTGAGCCTCATCAATTGGGTTGGAGCGAGGCCGCAATGATTGGGATAACTGTTAATCCGAATATGATCGATGAGGCCGCCACTGCAATTAGTCAATTGCAAGAAGTAACCTATTTGTTTCAAGCAGCAGGCGAATTTGATCTGTTTGCAGAGGTCTATTGCAAGAATCGAGCGCACTTCGTTTCTTTTCTCAATAACAGGCTTCAAAAAATCCCTGGCATTGAACGGACCCAGACATTTCTTATTCTCAAAATGTATAAATTATCATATCGCTGGGGTGAGACAGAGGCGCCGCTCGTTAAACACACTCTTACGCCTCAATCCACTGAGCCAACGCGCAAATAATTAAGAGATGATGATGAATTGGAACCAAAGCTCAGATGATTTTGTAGAACTTATCCACCAAAAATCTGCCGAAATCCTTGCTGAGGTTGGTTTCTGCGCCCCTGATAAAACAATGCTATCGCGCCTTATGGCAGCTGGTTTCCCCGTTAACGAAGATACCCACATGGTTCGCATCCCTGAGGAGTTGATGAAGGCGGCACTTGAGGCGCTCCCCAAAGATGTGAAGCTCTATTATCGGGGCAGTCAACAAGCCGTAGATTTTGGACGTGGATCTTTATTCATGGGCGCTGGCACGCCGGTCAGCGTGCAGGACCTAAAAACCGGGGACCGCCGTGATGCCACCCGAAGTGATGTGCGTAACCTCGTAACTATACAGGATGCTTTGCCACAGGTTGATATCGTCCGGCCAACGGTAACGGCAACTGATATGGGTGCGTGCTCCGATTTGGTAGAAATTGCTGAACTTTTGATGCATACAGAAAAGCCGGTGGTCCACCGTACGCTATCACCAGACCGCGTTGAAGCGGCGGTAGAAATGTTGGCAGCAGTAGCTGGGGGATATGAGGCTTTACGGGCGTACCCAAACTTTGCTACCTTGTACTGTCCTATAAGCCCGGGTTATTTCACGCCCGAGAATATCCGCTGTATGCTCAAATGGGCTGAGTTTGGGATACCGATTACTTTGCTGAGCATGGCGATGGGAGGGGCTTCTGCTCCGGCTACTCTTTTGGGGGAACTGCTGGTTATCAATACAGATATATTGGCCTGGATCGTCGTTCTAGAGATCCTTTACCCTGGCACGCCGCTATTGTATGGCAGCGTTTCGGCTGTCCTTGATATGCGGACAGGTATTTTACCCCTAGGCGCGCCAGAACGAGGCATGGTCAACAGTGGTGCCGCGATCATGGGGCATTATTATGGTATCCCTTCTATGTGCGGAGGCTTATCCTCGGATGCAAAAGAATTAGACGCACAAGCAGGTTTTGAAAAGGCGGTCACGGCAGTGCCTTTGCTTATGGAAGGCGCGAGCATCATCTACGGTGTAGGCGCGGTAGATGCCGGTTCAGCGATCTCTTACAGCGAGATGGTTATGGATGACGAGTTTATCGGAGCCCTACGCAGGATGATGCAGGGTATTGCGATTCATGACCTGGATGAAGAAGTTGAGCTTATCAAACGTCTCACACCAAGAGGTAATTTCCTGAAAGAAAAACACACCCGCAAAAACTACCATGAACACTGGCAACCGCATCTCTTAAACCGCGAAGCCTATGATACCTGGGCAATTGATCGCAAGACGGTAGCGCAAAAAGCTCGTCAACGAGCTGAAAACATCCTGCAACAACATCAACCAAAACCATTGCCTGTAAAAGCCGAAGCAGAGATTGAACGTATCCTCAGCCGTTACTTAGTGGTAGCGGAGGGTTCGCCGTGAACTCCCTATATAGGAGTAACTATTGGTTGAGATCCAACCCATAAAGTCGATATATCCCTTCGAAGCGCTTGATGCTGATCAGCTTGCATGCATAAAGGATGCAACGTTGTACGTGCTAGACAAGGTTGGTGTGCGTTTTCCATCCGAAAAAGCCCTGAGGATATTTGACGAGCATGGTGCGAATGTGGATTTTGAGACCAAGATTGTATGCATGCCCCCGGATTTGGTTTTGGAGTCGATGGGCAAAGCTCCCCGAAATTACACCCTCTCTGGACGCGCCGAGGGGACAGACCTTTATCTGGGCAATGGCTACTCTTACTTTTCGACCGATGGCTGCGGACACGAGACCCTGGATTTCGAGACCGGCGAAAGACGTCTATCGTGTAAAGAAGATGTAGCCAAAATGGCATGGGTCTGCGATTATCTTTCTTCGATTGCCTTTTATTGGCCAATCGTCAGCGCTCAAGATTTTGGCCAGCTGGCACCTCTGCATGAGATCGATGCAGCTTTTAATAATACGGTCAAACATGTCCAGACCGAAACGGTTATGGGCATGGGAATGGCTAAATACGCAATCAGGATGGCAGAGGTGGTTGCCGGTGACATGGAATCCCTGAGAGAGGCCCCTGTGCTTTCCAGCCTTATTTGCACAATTGCTCCATTGAGCCAGGATCGGGAAGGCATTGAAGGGGCAATGGTCTTTGCTGAAGCAGGGATACCGGTTGGGTTTATGGGGATGCCCAATATGGGATCAACCGCGCCAGCTGTGCCGGGAGGGGCCTTGGTGGTGGCAAACGCCGAAACAGTGAGTGCGATGGTTCTTATGCAGCTGGTGGCACCTGGCGCCCCGGTTTTCCAATCCATCCTGGTTTCCGGTATGGATCCACAATCGGCGGATTATATCGTCAGCTCGCCGGAGAAGTATTTGTGCAATGTGGCAGCTGTACAAATAGCGCATGATTGGGGTGTGCCATCGCTGGCGGGTACCTTTGGTGTGGACTGCCCAGAACCAGCTAGCTGGCAATTAGGACGGGATAGCGTCTACACCGCTTTGCTGACTGCATTGGCTGGGACGGATATAACGATTGGTTTAGGAATGCTAAAAGCATCTACCTTGCTGGTTCCTGAGCAGATTATCTTTGATGACGAGATTTACCATATTCACCGTGTGCTTGCCCGGGGATTGGATATTCGGGAGTCGAGCTTGGCTGTTGATGTCATTGAAGCTGTGGGTCCAGCTGGACATTTCCTGCGTCAAAAACACACGCGAACGAATATTCGAGAACGGTGGATACCCAAATTGACTCACCCTTCTCCATCGATGGATGGGACAACAACGCCGCATATACGCCTGCGGGCTAAGGCAGAATTCGATCGAATACTAAAGCAACACCAACCCGAGCCCCTTAGCGATCGAAAACAGCAGGAACTTAGAACTATCATCGAGATCGCGCAAAATGACATTGGAATCTGACTTATGGGGGAAGATGACAAAGACCGTATGAGAAAAAGGAGGAATTTATGGAAGACGAAATGTATAAAAAACTAGCCCAGGCTGTAATTGATGGCGAACCGGAAGACGCCGTAGCGCTCGCCAAAGAGGCGCTAGCGCAAGGGTTAGACCCCATGGAGTGCATCACGCAAGGCCTTACAAAAGGCATACAAGAGGTTGGTACGCTATTCTCTTGCGGCGATTACTTTTTGCCAGAGCTGATCATCGGTGCCGAGGCGATGAAAGATGCCTTGGCAATCCTCGAGCCAGCTTTGCTTGCGGATCAAAAACGCGATGTGGTAGCCAATGTGGTGCTCGGTACTGTTGAAGGTGACGTACACGAGATTGGCAAGACACTGGTGGGGACAATGTTGACTGCCAATGGCTTCAAGGTCACAGATATTGGGGTTGACAAACCAGCCGCAGAGTTTATCGAGGCCATCAAGGAAACGGGCGCCACAATCGTCGGGGTATCGGCATTGCTAACAACCACAATGTTACAACAGGAAAAAATAATCCGCGCCTTGGAGGAAGCAGGTCTCCGTAATGAAGTCAAGGTCATGGTCGGTGGAGCACCTGTTACCGCGAGTTATGCAAAGCAAATCGGAGCCGATGGCTATGCTGATGATGCAATCTCAGCAGTGGCTCTGGCTATGCGTCTCGCTGACGCGCCAGCATAAATTTGCTGGAAATGTTGGTTAGATCCGAGCAACAATAACAAAAGGAGGCACACGTGTATTTGAACACCCTGAAAAAAAACCTAATCTTCGGTTTGCTGATTCTCCTCCTGGCATTTTCTCTGGCCTCGTGTGGTCAGAAAGAAGCAGAAGTGCCGACTGAGGTCACAGTAATCGAGCCGACGGCTGTAGTGGAACCAACTGAGCAACCAGCCGAAGAACCAACCGTTGCCGTGGAGCCAACTGCTGAAGAAGCACCGATGCCTGAACAATCCACGATTGTTATCTTGGTTCCAGAAGACCCAACCGGCTTCAATGGTTTGCTGACCGATACAGGTTATGAGCAGCTGGTAGGCGAGCTGGTCATGCTGTCGGTAGCAGAAGTCGATCCCATGGGGAACGTTATTCCAGAAATAGCCGCGGAAATTCCGACACTGGAGAATGGGGGTGTGGAGTTCGATGAAGAAAACTGGACAATGAATGTGATATGGAAGATCCGTGATGATGTCTACTGGGCGGATGGTGAGCAGCTCACTGTTGATGACATCATCTTCTCCTGGAACGTCATCACCGATCCGGATAATGGAACCTGGACAGATGGTCTGGATTACACCGACAGCATTGAGAAGATAGACGACTTCACCTTCAAGGTCTTTTACAATACGGTTTACACAGCCTACCAGACCCAGTTTGGCGGGGAAAACTTCTTTGTATATCCTGAGCATTATTGCGATGCATCCCAGGGATTTTTTGAGTGGGATTGTGACAAAGAACCGCTAAGCAGCGGTCCATTCATGCTGGAAGAGTGGGTGACAAACGATCACCTGACCTTTGTGAAGAACCCCAACTACTTTGAAGCTGGAAAACCAGGGATTGACAGGGTTATCGTCCAGATCATCCCGGAGCAAACTGTGCGAAAGACATTGATGCTGGAAGGCGATGCTGATTTGCACGTTTGGCCACCAGACGCGATTTGGCAGGAATACGAAAACGCGCCCGACCTCCAGGCCGTGAAGTCCCCCACGGAGCGATGGGTGATGCGTTTCATTCCGAACTTAGCAGCCAGAGGAGAGACAGATCCAGTAGAGAATCCACATCCATTCCTCAGCGACGTTCGCGTCCGCCAAGCAATTCGTCATGCAATTAACGTAGATACCCTCATTGAGGACATATTCCTAGGTCATGGTGTGCCGGTGTGGACGGAATTTTTCCGCCCGCCGTACATCTGTGATATCCCTCGACCCGAATATTCTCCACAAGGGGCAATAGATTTGCTTGAAGAAGCCGGGTGGACAGACTCTGATGGCGACGGTGTTCGTGAATGCCGTGGCTGCGAGACCGCAGAAGAAGGCACCCCGATGGCGATGGAGCTAGCGATATATGCTGAGTATGGCGAAGAGCTAGAATTGGCTCAGCAGTTGGTCGCAGAGGACCTCAAAGCCGTTGGTTTTGATGTGACTTTACAGATCGTTGAGGGTGCAGTTCTGTGGGATCCCGAGTCGGGTACCGAGATCCAAGGCAATTTCGACATGGATATGTGGGACGATGGATATCCGGGCATTGACCCCACAGACAACCAGTTGTGGTACTACTACCATACAGATGCCTCAGATCCTGAGAGCGGTGGCTGGAATGTCATGCGCTGGCAAAATGAGGATTTCGACGCATTGTATGATGAGCTGTTTACTCTCGACGAAGAATATCGCACAGAGGTTTTCTGTCAGATAGCCACACTTCTCGATGAAGAGGTCCCCCAAATCCTGCTGTTCTCCACGCTGGAGATGCATGGGCTTTCTGGGCACCTAAACGGTGTGTTGCCTTCCGTCAACGACACGGTGACTTGGAACATAGCAGACTGGACGCTCAGCGAATAACCCTCAAGGGTGATTTTGGCAACACCATATATCATAGGGAGAAGGGCACAACCCTTCTCCCTACCAATACTTGAAAGGACTGAAGGAGTGTAGATGGGCAAGTACATCGTTCGTCGCCTACTTCAGGCAATTCCAATATTATTTCTCATCAGCATCATTCTGTTTACCCTCGTGAACATCGCCCCAGGGGGGCCCCTGGGAGGACATGGGCGCACCCGACGGGTCAAGCAGGAAAAGATTGATGCGCTTAAGCGACAATTTGGCCTGGATAAACCATTGCCTCTTCAATATGTGATTTGGTTGATTGGTAACGATTGGATGCAGGTGGACGAAGATGGGGATGGAATCTTGGACAGCTATGGCTTAAGAAAGGGCATCTTGAGAGGAGATTTTGGGATCTCGATAAAAACGCGCAATCCTGTGTTAGAAGAGATTGGAGACCGATTACCCAATACCATTTACTTGATGACCGTCACCCTACTTGTAGTAGCCATTGTGGCGATTCCTATTGGGATCATTTCCGCCCTCAGGCAATACTCAGCGTTTGATATTACTGCTACCACATTGTCTTTTATGGGGCAGGCGATTCCGGAGTTTTGGCTGGGCCTGATCTTGATTCTGATCTTTTACGCCTGGTTAGATAATCCCTTTACTGGAGAGCCACTTTTACCGTCAGGTGGTATGCAAACCATCGGTATGGAATTTTCCCTATGGGATCGAATTCAGCATTTGATCTTGCCGGTGACGATGGGCATGGTCGGTTGGATAGCATGGTACTCGCGGTTCTTGCGCTCGAGTATGCTCGAGGTGATCAACAAAGATTATATTCGGACAGCGCGCGCCAAAGGACAATCAGAGCGAAAGGTATTGTACAAGCATGCGTTAAAAAACGCCCTAATCCCCCTGGTGACGATTATCGCCTTGGATATCCCTTATATTTTTTCTGGTTCACTGTACGTGGAATTGCTTTTCTCATGGCCAGGCATGGGGCGTCTTTACTATGATGCGGCTACTTTCCGCGATTATCCGGTGTTGCTGGCGGTTTTAATTATCGGTGCGAGTCTAATTATCTTGAGCAACTTGTTGGCAGATATTGCCTATGCCTTTTTAGACCCAAGGGTTCGCTTTGAGTGATTTCTTTTTTAGGAAGCTGCTGGACGGTTTAAAAATGGATGACCTCCCACAACTCGCCTAGAACAAGGCAAATCAAAAAGAAACAATATTTATCCTGTGATGAGTAACATGGCCGACGTAAGAGACAAAAAGGTGAAAGCTCAGAATAGCTTGTCAAGGCATGAAAGCATGGCTGCCATGATCTGGCGAAGGTTTCGTCACCATCCTGGCGCAGTCGTTGGGGCTATTGTACTTTCCATATTAATCATTGCGACGCTTCTAGTACCGTTATCTCCATACGATCCTGAGCTGTCCAATGTCTCAATGCGCTTACAACCGCCCTCGTGGCAGCATCCTTTTGGGACGGATGGTTTGGGCAGGGATATGCTGACGCGCGTGCTGTATGGTGGTCGCATATCATTGCTGGTTGGATTTATGGTGGTTGTCATCACGTTAGTAATCGGTGTCCCCATAGGAGCGATTGCTGGGTACTTCGGAGGCTGGGTAGACAATATCTTGATGCGAATTATTGATGCAACGTTGGCTTTGCCTTCTTTGTTGGTGCTTATCTTGCTTAGCGCAGTATTGAGGGAAGTTGATCTTCCGCTAATCGAAAAGAATAACGTGTTGACCATTGCCGTGGTGATTGGCTTGCTCTCGTGGATGACCGTGGCGCGTCTAGTACGGGCGATCTTTCTCACCCTGCGGGAAATCGAATATGTCACTGCAGCGCAAGCCCTAGGCGCATCTAGCTTGCAGATTATGGCAAGTGAGATTCTGCCAAATGGCTTAGGCCCTATTATTGTTGAATCGACGCTCGAGATTGGTTGGGCGATCATGGAAGAGTCTGGGCTTTCTTTTTTGGGATTTGGCATCCAACCCCCAACAGCAAGTTGGGGAAATTTGCTTGGCAATGCTCAAGAACATCTCACGACCCAACCTTGGCTGGCAATTTTCCCCGGGATAATGATCTTTCTAACTATTATCTCTGTGAACTACATTGGCGATGGCCTGCGGGATGCTTTAGATCCCTACAAGATATTAGGACAAATTGGTGAATGAGAAAGGAAGCAGAAAGGAAGGCGGATGGACAATATCGCCATCCAGTTGAGGTAGTGCGTGAGCGGATTGTTTGGTAAGTGGATGCTATAAGATCGGGTCACAAGAAGGTGGTAAACGTAAGGAGATAGCTCGTAGCCTGGCTTGTGCCAATAAGAGCTGATCGGGGAAGGGTAATTGGAGAGATTTCAAATGTTGTCTTTGCAGTCGGCGTTATGTGAGAAAGACATTCATCGGATCCACGAACACAGCCTGGATGTGTTGATGGAGGTGGGGATTGCATACAATACGCCCCGTGCACTGAATATCTTGGAGGAAAGGGGCTGTCAGGTGGATTACAGCCGCAATTGGGCGTGCATTCCTCCTGACCTGGTCGAATGGGCGATTTCCCAAGCACCTCGCAAAGTGACACTCGCGGCGCGTGACCCATCCAGGGATGTGCTGCTGGACGGTTTGAAATCTCACCACACTACCGATAGTCAAGGCACTCAAGCGATTGACCTGCAAACCGGAATACTTCATGATTCCAATGCAGAAGATCTGCGCAACGCAGCGCTTTTTGCCGACGCTCTGAACATGATCGAGATTGTAAATGTCTCTGTTTCAGCCAGCGATATTCCGGCCCACTTGCGTACGCTTTTTCATTTTTCTCAAGTATTTACACAAACCAGCAAACACGTGCGCACTGGCGTGTTGAACGCCGAACAAGTGCCTTTCCTGGTGGAAATGGCGAAGATTGTAACCGGCAGCGATGCCTTCCGCCCGATATTCTCAGTGATTGATTGCACCATCTCGCCCTTGATGCACGATGGACTGATGACCGAGGCATGCATCGATTTAGCCAAACTGCAAGTTCCCATTTTGGTTTACCCTATGCCGCTGGCAGGGGGTACTTCCCCAGTGACCTTGGGGGGTACGATGCTGATGCACAACGTGGAGTTCCTCAGCGGGTTGGTGCTGTACCAATGTGTAAACCCTGGCACACCGGTGATCTATGGTACAGGCTCGTCGCAATTGGATATGCACACAGGCAGGTATGGTGGCAGTGCGGATGGGTTCGGAATGGGACTTTCGCTGATAAATCTTGCCACGTTCTATGATCTGCCAGTAAATCTGTGGGGGCTTTCTACTAAGTCAAAAGAACTTGGTACTCAATATGGCTACGAGGCAACCGCAGGCACCATGCTGTCATATTTAGCAGGTGCAGATGAAATCTACAGTATGGGACTTTTAGGGTCGGCTCAGATCTTATCGTTGGAAAAGATGGTTTTGGATAATCATTTAGCTCGCCAGATTGAGATTATGCTGGCACCTATCAAGGTAGATGAAGAACATCTGCAGGTCGATTTGATAAAGCGTGTTGGAATCGGCGGTGGCTTCTTAAACCAGCGGGAAACCCTCAGATATACCCGAGAGGAGTATGTCCCTCTTTGGCCACCACATGGCAAGGATTTGAAAGAGATGATCCATCGCGAAGCATTGGATATCCTGCACAACCATCGATCTCCGGCACTACCGCATGGCGCGCGCGAGAAGATCGAAGATATTTTGAGACATGCTGACAAAGAGTTGGGCGGGTGATGTTATCGAGGTTTAATGGGCAAGGGTTTGACAAACCTAGCGTCAACACCCCCACCTGAGACGAGAGGAATGTAATGTCCGTTTTTAGTGAAACTCCGCCTCTTGACCCTATCGTAGCGAAGCATCACTTGCGTGTCTTAGACGATGGGCAGCTCAGCGATCTAAAGAAGGCTACATTGACGATTTTAGATCAGGTGGGCTTTCACTGTCCATCTGAGAAAGCGTTAGTGATCTACGCGGACCACGGGGGTCAGGTGGATTTTGAGAGACAGCTCGTGCGCTTATCGCCGGATGTGGTTGAGAAAGCCATGTCCCATGCGCCTCGCTTCTACAAGATGGCTTCTCGTTCTGCAGCGCATGATATTGACCTTGATGGCACTGCCACCTACTGTGCCACCGATGGGTGTGGGGTTGAGACGATCGATTTTGTGACGCGCGAACGAAGGAACTCGAAAAAGGACGATGTGGCCAATATGGCCAGGGTGGCGGATTACCTGTCTTCAATCGGGTTCTACTGGCCGATTGTCTCTGCGCAGGATTACCCTGAGATAGCACCTTTGCATGAGCTACATGCTTCATTCGAAAACACCGTTAAGCACGTACAAACTGAAACTGTGATGGATGAGTCTATGGCGCGCTATGCGGTCGAAATGGCAACTGTGGTGGTAGGTGACAAGGAAATCTTGCGTAAACGACCGGTCCTCTCGTCTTTGATATGCACGATCTCCCCCTTGGCTCAAGATAAGGGGGGCTTGGAATCAGCGCTGGTGTTTGCAGAAGCCGGCCTGCCGGTGGGTTTTATGTCTATGGCGAATGTGGGCTCAACCGGTCCAGCCACAATTGCTGGGACGATTGTTGAGGCTGATGCGGAGATCATTGCCGCCTTGGTGTTGATACAGATGGCTTTTCCTGGTGCGCCTGTCTATCACTCGATGATGCCTGGGGTTATGCATCCACGTACTGGGGCATATATGGCTACTACCTGGGAGGGGAGCGCGATTTACGCGTATGGTACTGAGATCGCCCATCACTGGGGAGTGCCAACCCTGGCCGGTGTTTTTGGCACGGATGGTCAGGTGCCTGGCTGGCAATCTGCAGCTGAAGCAGCTTCATCCTTAATGATGTGCGCGTTATGCAAGGCGGATACCGGGGCTGGATTGGGTTTGCTGGAAGCATGCACCCTGCTTTATCCAGAAGCGATTGTCTTAGACTCGGATATTTATCACCGGGTGAGGATTGAGGCAGGTGGCTTAGATACCAGTGTGGAGATGCTGGCATTAGAGGTCATCAAGCAGGTTGGCCCCCGCGGGCATTATCTCAGCCATAAACACACTCGTGCCCATATGCGCAGACGAAGATTTTCAGACCTGGTTGCCCAACCAACCCCGGATGGTGGTATGCGAGAACCTGTTGAGGTCGCTCGTGAGAGGGTGGAGTATATACTCAACAATCACTTCCCCCTGCCTTTGGAGCCAGCCCAACAATTTGAGCTAAAACATATCCTGCAGGTTGCGCAGAAGGAATTTACCCAAGTATGAAGACCACGATAGAAGTTCTAGATAGTTTTGAGAAAAACCGGGTGCATGAGAGCACCTTGGACATACTCGCAAACACGGGCGTGATGGTGAACTCTGCCTTGGGACGAAAATATTTAGCAGAGGCTGGTGCAGAAGTTGATAAAAACACCAAAATAGTACGGTTCCCACGGCAATTGGTCGAGGAGTGTATAAAGTTGGCTCCGAAACATTTTAAGCTGGGAGCCCGAAGACCAGGTTGGGATCTTGAGATGAATGGGGATGATTGTATGCTGGTGGCTGATGGTGAGGCTACCTACGCAGTCGATTGGCCATCTACGGAGCGTCGTATAGCTACCATGGAGGACTGGTTGATCGCAACCCGCTTGTTAGATAGTATTGATGATATTGGTGTGTATTGGGCAATGGTGGAGAGTGGCTTGAAAGATGGCAGCCAATTTAAATTGGTGAAATACTGGAGGCATCTACTAAGTAATTTTTCAAAACACCTCCAAGATGTCATCAATAGCAAGGAACAAGCTCCTTGGATCTTGGAAATACTGCAGATTGTCTTCGGAGATAAGCAGGTAATCCGTGAGCAACATCCACTTTCATTATTGCTATGCCCGCAATCGCCCTTAATGATTGATAAGCAATATACCGATGCGTATCTGTCGATGACAGGCTGGGATATTCCAGTTGCTATCATGCCAATGCCCTTGATGGGTGGAACGGGACCCGCGAATATGATCTCAATGGTCATCCAGGGGAATTGCGAAGTTCTTTCCATGCTTTGCCTGGTCCAGGCAGCGACACCGCGTACGCCGGTTATCTATGCACCGGTACTCGCCGCGATGGATCCCCATACGGGTTTATATAGTGGAGGGGCGATTGAGAATGGCATTTTGGGCGTGGCTGCAATTGAGATGGGTCGTTATTATGGTCTGCCGGTCGAAGGGGTAGGGGGAGGGACGTCCCAGTTCATACCTGGGATTCAGGCGGGCTATGAACGAGTCTTGACCGGATTTATGCCCACCTTGAAGTTGCCAGACTTGATCGTAGGTCCGGGATTGGTCGGCAATTCCATGGTGTTGAGCCTGGAGCAGCTGGTCATAGATGTTGAGATTTTCCGGATGAGTATGCACGCTTATCGGGGTATTGACACCCGTGAAGGAAATTGGCTCAATGATGTCATTCAGCAGGTGGGGCCTGGTGGGCACTATTTGAGCGAACGTTCAACCGTCCAAGCATTTCGGAATGGTGAGATGTACCTGCCAAATCTTGGCTATCGTGGTCCATACCTGGCGTGGAAAGAGGCCGGTGGAACTACACTGTTACAAGAAGCGCATGAAAAAGTTGAATACTTGCTTGCCAATTATGATCCATTACCCCTGTCGGAGGAGGTGGAGCGCGAATTAGAGCTGCTACAAAAGAGGGTAGAGTTCACCATTTAAAGTTATGTTGAGGAAATGGATTGGCAGCTGATTATGACGAAGATTACTTCTCGCTAGCGATTTCTGGTGGGAAGAGCACATACAAACTATTATTTTAGGTGGAGGATATCACCATGGGTCTACAGGGAAAAAATACAAAGGCTTCGTATGAGAAAGCAAAGAAACTTATTCCGCACGGCGTAAACTCGAATTTCCGGTTCTGGGGAGACGACGATACACTAATTGTCTCGCACGGGGAGGGTGCATATGTTTGGGATTTAGATGGCAAAAGGTACATTGATTACCGATTGGGCTTTGGACCCATAATTTTGGGGCATGGGTACCCGGCTGTAGTCGAGCGGGTGGGAGAGGCCATCAAAGGAGGCGTGACATTTGCCTGGACAACCTCCCTGGAAATACAAGTGTGCGAGCGCCTCACGAGGATGTGCCATGTGGACAAGGTTCGCCTGACAAATACGGGTTCCGAGGCTACTATGCACGCTTTGAGAATTGCTCGAGCGTACACAGGACGGGAAAAATTCATAAAATTTGAGGGCCACTATCATGGTCAATGTGACTATTTTATGTTTAGCACAGCTTCTTCCTCTCCAGCAGCCCTGGGTTCGCGCCGGGCGCCCATCCGCGCGCCGGTTACCTCAGGTATCCCAACGGGGATTAACCAGTATGTGATCGTTCTGCCGTTCAATGATCTGGAAAGGTTGGAGGAGACCATTGAGGCCCAGTGGGGTGACCTGGCGGCTGTCTTTGTCGAGCCATTGATGGGCAATTGTGCTGGTATTGTTGGGAAGCCCGAGTTCATCAAGAAGCTCCGCGAGCTTTGTGACAAATTCGGTATCATGCTTGTTTTTGACGAGGTAAAAACTGGTTTCAGGATTGCAAAGGGGGGCGCCCAAGAGTTTTATGACGTCCGGGCGGACCTGGTCACATATGCCAAGGCCATGGGAAATGGCTTCCCAATTGCGGCAATAGCTGGCAAGGAAAATGTCATGATGGTGATCGAACCTGGGGCGATGGCACATGGCGGCACTTATTCTGGCAACGTAGTTGGCACCGCAGCAGCAGATGCCACACTCGAGATCTTGGAGAATGAACCTGTGTTCGAAACCATCCAGCAACGTGGCAAAGCATTGATGAAAGGCATTGACGATATCCTTGCTGAAGCAGGGCTTCCCCATGTCGTCACTGGGGTGCCCTCTATGTTCGGGATATCTCTAGGGAGCGCAAAGGCGCCGCAAGAGTACAGAGACTACCATAAAGGGGATACTGAGCTTTATGAGAAAATTAGCCTGGAGTTGAACCGGCGCGGGGTACAACCCGATTCTGATGGGCGAGAGCCCTGGTTCCTGTGTTACGCGCTGTCCAATGAAGATGTTGGTGAGACCTTGAATATATTCAACGACTCAGTAAAAGCTGCCATGCGGTGATTTCTCCGGGAATTCCCCGGATGGCAGGGTGATTAGAACGACGAGTATTGAGCAATATTTTGAATAAAGGAGCATCCCATGCGTATCATTGTTCTGGGTGGTGCCGGAAAAATGGGTTGTATCGCCGTCCAGCATCTGGCGATTGACCCGCGCGTTGATGAAGTCGTCATTGCGGACATCAGCCAAGAGAATGCCCGGTTGGTGGCAGACACTATCAATAGTCCGAAAATAGATATCCAGATCGTGGATATCAATGACCAAGAAAAGTTTGGTAAATTGCTAAAAGGCGCGGATGCCTGCCTCAATTCGACCGTTTACTACACCAATCTCAAAGTGATGGAAGCCTGTCTTGCAGCTGGGACGCACTACACTGACCTGGGAGGGCTGTTTTTTACCACCAGAAAGCAGCTTGAGCTTCATGACCAATTCAAAGCCGCCGGGATAAGCGCTGTGTTGGGGTTGGGATCGGCGCCGGGTGTGCCGAATATTCAAGCGCGCTATGCCGCTGACCGTTTAGACACCATTGAAAGTGTCAAGATCTTTGATGGTATCAAGCCGCCCCCTCCTGATGACATGCGGTTTCCCTATGCTGTGCCGACCATTATTGAGGAGCTTACGGTCAAACCGATGGTCTTTGAGGATGGAGAATTCAGGGCAAAAGATCCATTGAGCGGGTTTGAAGATTACTGGTTTGTGCAACCGCTTGGCTTGTTGCCAATGCATCTGTCTCTCCATTCGGAAGTGGCAACTTTGCCCATATCATTTCGCGATAAGGGCATCAAAGAGTGCTTCTTTAAGATTAATTATTGGGGAATGTCAAAGGAGACAGTCGAGAAATTGCGGGTGCTGGCCGATTTTGGATATGCCGCAACCGAAGCCGTAGATGTGAAAGGCACTAGCGTGGTGCCTCTGGATTTGATGATTGCGATCATGTCGGGGTATGTGCCAGATATCACTGAGTTTTTGGCTCCGCCAAAGACCCAGCCGCCAAACTGGGCGAAGGAGATCGTCACGGAGATCAAAGGCACCAAAGATGGCAGGGAGATGACCTATCGCCTAGGGACACTCACTTGCAAAGGTGCGCTACCAACTGGGGTTGCCCCCGCCATTGCAGCGATCTGGTTAGCCGAAGGGCGCATTGAACCCGGTGTATATCCGCCGGAAATTGCCCTTGACCCCGAAGCTTTCTTAA
>DATCYX010000361.1:0-5485 GCA_036526235.1 Anaerolineales bacterium
CAACACCTGTGCCCTAGAATAACTCCTATTGTTGTACTATCAGCCCGGCAAGCCGTTTTCGAAACAATAGTACAAAGTCTGGTAGGGCTGGCGAAAATCGATCACGTCTTCCAGGATATCCTCGGGGGCAGCCTTATCCACTAACAGGCGGGCGATAAAGTCGGCGATCTGTTCCATCTCAGCTTCGCGCATCCCCAAGCGGGTGACTTCAATAGTGCCCATGCGCAGGCCGCTGGGGCGATCCCAATTGGCAGGGGTATCCGTGGGGATCAAATTCTTATTGGCGATCAGGTTGGCACGCGCCAAGCGCTGGGCAACTTCCAGCCCGCCGCCGAAATTACCCACGTCGGCGATCACCTGCTGGGTCTCGGTAAAACCCTTGTGCGCGCCCAAAACGGGAATGCCGCGCTTGTGCAGCGCTGCTCCCAGGGCTTTGCCGTTGCGCACGATCTGGGTCATGTACTGTTGGCCGAAAGCCAGCATCTCTGCGGCAGATGCCGCCAGTGCTGCTACGCGGTTCACCTGGTGAGTGGCAACCAGCACCGGGAAGATGGCATGCGTGACGGGCCCGGTGAGCTCTGGGTCGTCCCAAACGATTACGCCGCTTTGCGGGCCACTGAAGGTTTTGCCTGCCGAGCCGGTGAGTACAGCTGCACCCTCGCGGATGGGATCCTGGAATAAGCCGGCGGCGATTAAGCCAAGCTGGTGGGCTCCATCAAAGAAAACATGCCCTCCCCAATCGGCAACTACTTCACTCATCGCTTTGACCGGGAATGGGAATAGCGTCATGGAGGCGCCCAGAGATACCACTCTAGGCTGTATTAAGGGAGCCATCTTGCGGAACATGTCCAGATCGACCTCCAATTCCACTGGATCGAAGGGGATATCTACGATTTTCAGGCCGCGCACTCCGGCTGGACCATCCAAGCGGTTGCTGGAATGCCCGCCAACAGGCTGGGGGATGCTCATAATCACGTCACCGGGTTGCGTCAAGGCCGTATAGACAGTCAGGTTACCCAGCATACTGCCCATCAAGCGATGATCTGCGTAGCGAACCTTGAATACTTGTTTTAAGAGCTCAATGCACAGGGCTTCGATCTCATCGATATAATGCGTGCCTACGAACCAGCGATTTAGGGCGCCGATGTGCCCCTCAGCCGCGCGGATGCCCACTTCACTGGAAAGCAGCGCGCGTACGGTAGGGCTAGTGGGGGCTTCAGGGGCCAGCAGGTTGATGCAATGCTGACCGCGCCATTGCTCGTTGCGCTTGACAGCATCCAGAACCGCCTGGTACATCTCCTGCGATGTTTTGCAGGCATCTAAAACGCCTCGCGCCTGGGATAGAATGGCGGGATCATGCACCTCAAATTGTGTGGTCATCGAGGTATTCCTTTCGATAGCTCATTGGATGATAGATAACACCCCAAGGATATCCCATGGGGTGCTTTAGTGCTGGAGCGATAAAAAGGTGTCAGGCTGGGGGTCGAGGATTCGAACCTCGGCATACAGATTCAGAGTCTGCTGTCCTACCACTAGACGAACCCCCAGCGTTCGACGATGGAGATTGTACCATGTAAGGGGGGGCTCGTCAAAGGTGGGGCGAACCGAGATCGTTAGAATGGGTGTAATAAATAAGGGAGCCAGGCCTGCGCCCGGCTCCCAAATCCAACCCTTTCTCGACAGTAGAAAGATGTTGGCTTGGCAAGTATAGCAGGCTATTCTCAGTTACACCCTTGCACTTCTGAGGGGAAGCCTTTCATAAGCTTAACAAATTTGTGTTAGGCTGTTCAAGGGCAAAGCAGCGGGATTAGGGCAGGAGGAGATCAATGAGAGGGGTATTAACGCCATAGGTTTGTTATAATTTGTGCATTAAGTTACCATCCAAAAATAGGTCATAAGAGAGGCGCTGCTATGGCACCCGAAGAGACAACCCCTCCCAGCGACTTTATTCGTGAAATTGTCCGGGAAGATAACCGCACAGGCAAGTTTGGTGGTCGCGTGCACACTCGTTTTCCACCTGAGCCAAACGGCTACCTGCACATTGGTCATGCCAAATCGATCGTGCTTAATTTTGGAATAGCTGAGGAATTTGGCGGCAAATGCAACCTGCGCTTTGACGATACAAACCCTACCAAGGAAGAGGTCGAATATGTCGAGTCGATCATTCAGGACGTGCGCTGGCTGGGATACGATTGGGAAGATCGACTCTTCTATGCCTCAGATTACTTTGCACAGCTCTATGAATGGGCGGTCAAGCTGATTAAGAAGGGTGAAGCTTATGTGTGCGATCTCACTGCGGACGAGGTGCGCGAGTATCGCGGTACGTTAACCCAGCCGGGCAGAGAGAGCCCTTACCGAGACCGCTCGGTTGAGGAAAACCTGGACTTGTTCGCCCGCATGCGCGCCGGTGAATTCCCTGATGGGGCGCGCACCTTGCGAGCCAAGATCGACATGTCTTCCGGCAATCTGAATATGCGCGACCCAGTGCTATACCGCATCTTGCACGAATCTCACCACCGTACTGGCGACGTATGGTGCATTTACCCGATGTACGACTTTGCCCACGGTCAGTGCGACTCCATCGAGGATATCACCCATTCCATCTGCACGTTAGAATTTCAGGACCATCGCCCTCTGTACGACTGGTTCCTGGATGAGCTGGAAGTTTACCATCCACAGCAGATCGAGTTTGCCCGGCTTAACCTGAGCTATACATTGCTCTCCAAGCGCAAGCTGCTGCGTTTGGTTAAGGATGGGCACGTCAACGGCTGGGATGACCCGCGCATGCCGACCCTCTCGGGTCTGCGCCGCCGCGGCTATACGCCGCAGGCGATCCGCGATTTTTGCGAGCTAATCGGTGTAGCTAAAAACGATAGCATCGTGGATATCGCTTTGCTGGAGCACTGCCAACGCCAGGATTTGAACAAGCACGCTCCACGTGTAATGGGCGTGCTGCGCCCGCTCAAGGTGGTGATCGATAATTACCCTGAAGGCCAAGAAGAGGAGATGGAGGCAGTTAACAACCCCGAGGATCCTTCCATGGGGACGCGCAAGGTGCCATTCTCTCGCGTGCTCTACATCGAGCAGGATGATTTTCGTGAGCAGCCTCCGCCCAAATTCTTCCGCCTGGCGCCAGGACGCGAGGTACGGCTGCGTTACGCTTATTTCATCCGTTGCGATTACGCGGTAAAAGACGAGAATGGGGAAGTGGTCGAGCTGCATTGCACTTACGATCCAGCCACGCGCGGTGGGGATGCCCCCGATGGGCGCAAAGTCAAATCAACCATCCACTGGGTGTCCGCATCTCATGCCTTGCAAGTGGAGGCGCGCCTGTACGACCGGCTGTTTACCAAGGAAAACCCCGACGATGCGCCTGAAGACGGAGATTTTACCGATAACTTGAACCCGGAATCTTTGGTGAACCTGCCGGATAGCTACGTCGAGCCAGAGCTGAGAGGTGCGCTGGCGGGCAGCATTTACCAGTTCGAGAGGCAAGGGTATTTCTGCGTGGATCCAGACTCAACGAAAGACAAACTGGTGTTCAATCGAACTGTATCTCTGAGAGATACTTGGGCCAGGATCGAAAAAAAATTGCAGTCTGGATAGCTTTTTATTATTTCGAACCAAAAACGAAAAAACCTTTTCCACCGAGGTGTAGGTTAATTTGGTAGACGGAACTCCCCAAACCTCACCTCGGTGTTCTTACTCCATTTTTTCTAAGGCATCGATCGCATTTTGAATGCGTTCCAGCACTTTGGTTTTGCCAATCACCGCCATGCTCTCAAAAAGGGGCGGGCTGACGGTTTGTCCGGTGACCGCGGCGCGCAGTATTCCAAAAAGCTGCCCGGCACTGATCTCCAGCGACTCAGCCAGGGCGCGCAAGGGCTCTTCAGCGGTCTCGATATTGATTTCCCCAAGGGGTAGGAGGATCTGATAAGCTTCTCGGGCGGCTCTTGCCGAATCGCCGGGGGTCATCTTCTTGCCAACTAAATCGTCTGGAGCAGGCTGCAGGTCATCTCTGAAAAAGAATCCACCCATCGCGGGTGCATCTTCCAGGGTGATGATGCGCTCCTGGATCAATGGGACGACTTTTAAAAGCCTGTCGTCATCCACGCTGTATCCTGCAGCTTGAAAGAATGGCTTCACTCGTTGTGCCAGGTCATTCACCGCCAAGTGACGGATGTGCAATCCGTTGAAATGGTCGAACTTGGTGAAGTTGATCGCGGCTGGGGAGGGATTAAGCTTATCCAGGCTGAATTTTTCCACCAGGTCCGGCAGTGTAAAGAACTCCGTATGGTCATCGTAGCTCCAACCCATGAGAGCGATCCAGTTAACCACGGCTTCTGGCAGGTAGCCCAATTCTTCAAGATCTTTGATAAAGATAGAATAGCCGCTCTGTTTCAAATCGGCGGATTCACGCTTGCTCATTTTTCCCTTGCCGCTGGGTTTAAGAAATACTGAAAGATGCACCCATTCGGGTTCCTGCCAACCGAAAGAGCGGATGATATGAGCGTGCAATGGGAAGGTTGGCAGCCATTCAGAGCTGCGGAGAACATGGGTGATTTTCATCAAATGGTCGTCGACCATAGCAGCCAGGTGATAGAGCGCCAACCCGTCAGATTTGAGCAGGATGTAATCATCCAGGGTGTGGTTTTCAACCGTGATAGGGCCACGCAATCGGTCAACCGCGGTGATGCTGCCTTCTTTTGGGGTTTTGAAGCGTACCACATGAGACTCGCCGTTGGCGACACGCTTGTCGGCCTCATCAGGGTCCAGCTTGCGGCATAAGCCATCATATAAGGTGCTTTGCTTTAGTTTTTGCTGCTCCTGGCGCACCTGGGCGAGGCGTTGGGGGGTACAAAAGCAGTAATAGGCATGGCCCATCTCGACTAACTTGCGGGCATGGTGCTGGTATATCTCCTTACGTTCGGACTGGCGATATGGAGTATACGGACCACCCACGTCGGGGCCCTCATCCCATTGCAATCCCAGCCAGTGCAGGCTATCAATGAGCTCCTCCTCAGCGCCGGGTACGTAGCGCTTGCGGTCGGTATCTTCGATGCGCAGCAGGAACTGCCCCCCGGTCTGGCGGGCAATCAGATGGTTATACAGCGCGGTGCGCCCACTGCCCAGATGGGTGTGGCCGGTTGGGGAGGGCGCAAAGCGCACGCGAACAGGATTATCTCTGTTTTCCATTAGCAAAATCCATTAAAATTCGAGCGCTTTTTGCCGCAAGAGCACGCTCTCGACCAGCCCAATGCCGAGCAAGGCGGAGAGCAATGAACTTCCACCGTAACTCACAAAAGGTAAGGTCAAGCCGGTGGCTGGCAGCAAGTTTAAATTAACGCCGATGTTCACCATCGCCTGGAAGGCGATCAAGGTGGAAACACCGTAAGCGATAAGCGCTCCAAAAGTATCCCGCGCCAGGCGAGCAGCGCGTAGACAGCGGTAGATGACGAAAGCCAACACCGCCAGCACGATCAGT
>DATCYX010000362.1:0-3187 GCA_036526235.1 Anaerolineales bacterium
TACCAACAGGAATCATTATGCATGCTGTGGAATTAAAGGGCATCACTAAGCGATTTGGAGAGGTGATCGCCAACCGCCAGATTGATTTTTCCTTGCGCCAGGGCGAGATTCAAGCCTTGTTGGGTGAGAACGGCGCGGGAAAAACGACCCTAATGCGCATCCTTTATGGGCTATATACCGCTGACGAGGGCCAGATCATTGTCAATGGACAGGAGGTGGAGATAAAATCTCCCAAAGATGCCATTCGATCTGGCATCGGTATGGTCACACAACACTTTACTTTGGTTCCAACGCTCACTGTAGCTGAGAATGTAGTCCTGGGATACACGCGCGGTTTTCGACTCAATATGCCAGAACTGCAAAACGAAGTTGCTAAGGCTGCCAGCCAGTTCGGCATTGAGCTGGCAACAGATGCCCTGGTGAGGCACCTCTCGGTCGGTGAGCGACAAAGGGTGGAGATACTCAAGTCCTTGTACCGGAATGCGCGCGTGTTGATCTTGGATGAACCCACCGCAGTGCTTGTTCCGCAAGAAGTTGAGGTACTGTTCGAAACTCTGCAACGGCTGAAGCAGGAGGGCATGTCGATCGTCTTTATCAGCCATAAATTGTATGAAGTGATGGCGATCTGCGACCGGATCACTGTATTACGAGACGGTCAATTGGTTGGAACGGTGGAAAAGGCGACCACCAACCAGGCTGAGCTGGCGCGCATGATGGTGGGTCGAGAAACATTTGGGGTGGTCAGGCAGGGTGAATATGCACAAGGCGGGGCTTTGCAAATTGAAAACCTGAGTGCATTAGACGAGAAAGGCTTACCGGCGCTGAAAAACATCAACCTGGAGCTAAAGCGCGGTGAAATCTTGGGGATTGCCGGGGTTTCTGGCAATGGTCAGACGGAATTATCTCAGGTTCTCTCGGGCACACGAAAACCTCATAGCGGCAAGATTTTGCTCGACGGGCAAGACTTGGCTGGGGCGACTCCGGCACAATTCACTGCTCTTGGGGTGGGGCGCATTCCAGAGGACCGACATAGTGGGATCGTGGCGGAATTGGATGTGGCGGAGAACCTGGCTCTTGAAAATTTGGATGATTTTGTCAATAGAGGATTTCTGGATAGAAAAACCATTCACGAAAATGCCAAACGGCTGATTGCGGAATACCAAATCAAGGCTTCACCTACAGATCGAATCCGGACCCTCTCTGGGGGCAACATCCAGAAAGTGCTGCTGGCGCGGGCTTTGGCAAATAACCCGCAGATTGTAATCGCTGCTCAACCCACCCGCGGGTTGGATGTGGGAGCTACTGAATATGTGCGCACCAAACTGTTAGAGCAGCGCAATGCGGGGGCGGCGGTCTTGTTGATCTCTGAGGACCTGGATGAGGTGATCACACTCTCCGACCGCATCGCCGTGATTTACGAGGGCAGGATCATGGGAGTGGTGCCTGCTCAAGAAGCGGACATCGAGCAGTTGGGATTGATGATGTCGGGCGCGCTGGAGGTGGATCATGCCTAGGTTGAGGTTTGAAAAGAGGGCAGCCCCGCTTTGGACGCGCTCGCTGCTGCCGTTGATGGCGGTGGGGGTCACTTTTGTCCTGACATCGCTGCTGATCTTCTGGGCCAAGGCTAACCCATTCGAGGCGTATTACTATTTTCTCATCTCCCCTCTCTCTAGTAGGGTGAGTGCGCTAGAGGTGCTGGTCAAGGCTACCCCCTTGCTGCTGACGGGGGCGGCGGTCACGTTTGCGTTTGCGGCTGGGTACTGGAATATCGGCGCTGAGGGCCAGCTTTTAGCTGGAGCAATTGCGGCGTCTGGCCTGGGAATAGCGCTTGAGAATGTCTCACCCTTCCTGGCAATCCCTATCATGCTGGTTGGGGGGTTTTTGGCAGGGATGCTGTGGGCGTCAATACCTGCGCTGCTCAAAGTGAAACTGGCAGTGGATGAGGTGGTGACCACCCTGCTGATGAATACGGTCATCTTATTCCTGATTAGCTTTCTTCTCAATGGAATCTGGCGTGATCCAGTCTCTGGCTGGCCGCAGTCGCCTCAAATTGCGGAGGCTGCCACGTTCCCAAGATTGATTTTGCGTTCAAGGCTGCACCTGGGGTTTCTGGTGGCCTGGATCGTGGTTGGGTTCATGTGGGTCGTTTTATATCGCACGCCGCTCGGCCTGCGGATGCGAGCAGTGGGACTCGGGCAGTCAGCGGCTAATTTCGCTGGGGTAAACGTTGGGCGGACCATTTTGATCGCTGCCCTGGTCAGCGGTGGCATTGCAGGTCTGGCGGGGGTGAGCGAGGTGGCGGGCATTCATTTCCATCTGATCGAAGCCATCTCCCCTGGCTATGGATATACAGGCATTATCGTCGCTACGCTGGGTGGGCTCAATCCGCTCGGGGTAAGCCTGGCGGCAATATTTATCGGTTTGATCAACACGGGAGCTCAGTCTGTCAGCCGCGCCCTGGGAGTGCCCATTTTCCTAGGGAATGTGGTCGAAGCGGTTCTGCTACTGGTAACCTTGAGCATGCTTATCCTGCAGAATTATAGGATAAAGGTGGCGTGATGGAAGTTTTTCTGGTCGGATTGATAGCGGCTACACTGCGCGTGGCGACGCCATTGATTTTCGGAACTTTGGGTGAATTACTCTCTGAACGCGCCGGAATTCTGAACCTGGGCATTGAAGGCACCATGTTCTTGGGGGCGTTTGTCGGCTTTACGGTAGCGCATACAACCGGCTCCTTATGGTTGGGTTTTTTGGCGGCGGTATTGGCTGGCATCTTGGCGGGTTTAATCATGGGTTTGCTCACGGTTAGCCTGGGCTTGAACCAGCACGTCTCTGGCTTGGGACTCACCCTGTTTTTGACGGGTCTATCACTCTTCGCCTACCGCCTGATTTTTGGCGAGCGAAGTTTGCCCCCATCGATATCCCCATTTCCGAAACTCTCCTTATTCGGGAACTTTCCAGTCCTGGGACCGGTCTTCGAGCAATATGCGCTCACCTACTTGGCGATCGCTCTGGTGCTGCTCTTCTGGTGGCTGATTTACAGGACCAGCTTTGGTCTACAACTTCGTGCAGTGGGCGAAAACCCTGAGGCAGCCGATGCGGCGGGGGTCAATGTATTTATGATGCGTTACCAGGCGCTGGGTTTCGCCGGCGGGCTGATGGCAGGCGGTGGGGCATTCCTCTCACT
>DATCYX010000363.1:0-12614 GCA_036526235.1 Anaerolineales bacterium
AAGTCGATGAGCGCGGGGGCGGGGATCTCCTTTGGATCGACCAGCGTGGTGCAGCCCTGCTGGGCGCTGGCTGAAGAAACGTGGGGACTCTCATCCAGCGATGACAAGACAGGCCAAGTGAATACCAACAGCAAGGCTGAAATCACCAGGACAATAACAAACCAGTAACGATTCTTGGTCGGCATGGCGATACCTCACAAACATTTCGGATTTTGCCGCGTTGTTCTATCTGGAAATGCAACCCCCCATGGGAGTGAACGATGTGGAGCAATTATACCTTATTGCCCTAAAAAGTATGATATAAGACTTGTGTTTCCTCTAGTTCTGCCTTGATGATGCGCTGGCAGTTGGATTACCAATCTGTCTTGGATATAGAGCGGGGTTAATTGGAATATTGAAAATCTGACTATATATGGCTTTGCACCAAGGAATTATCCGATACTCACATTAAATAAAAAATTGGGCGAGGAGTAAAAAAGCACCTTAATGCGATAAATTCCAGTTGAACATCCGTAAGGAAGCATCCAGGTTTTGGATGCTCAGGGTGAGCATGCTGGCACCTTCGAGCAATGGAGCCCCATCCCAGGTTGCCGGAAAAGAGAGCGTGCCTGAGACGTGATGTCCACCGCGTGGCGCATCCCAGTGCGCAGCTTCAACCGTATGCCCCGTATCTGTGGTCAATGTGGCCAGGGCGGCTAGGTCCATGCTCAGGTCGACTGAGTGGGTGTTCAGGCTCACTTCAAAAAGGAGGGTGTCTGCAGGATTATCCAGGTTAAGCGGCTTGATCTCAACCACCACCGCGCCCTGGCTGTCTGAGCGAGTTAGATCCTTGACCGCGGGTTGCAATGTGCTGGGCAACACACTGGACGGCTGATTGGTTGGCTGAATATCCGAGGGAACAGGTGCCTGTGCTGGGCTGCAAGCTGCCAGCACAAGCGCGAATAAGGCAAACCAAATTATTGTGGAATGTTTCATTATGCCTCCGGCAGGGCGGCTTTCGCTGACATTTTGAGGACCTTACGGCGTTCTGTGTAAAGGATGAACAACATCACAGCTACACCGACCAGGGTGGTTCCCAATCCGACCAGCATGAACATTGTGCGATACTGGGCAAGAAAAGTCGCTGCCGCCGTAAGCCCAAGGATTGGGAGTACATCGGTGACGTGGTGGGCGCAGCAGGCCACCATGGCGGCTGTGGATGTGGCTCCGCCTGTCCCCGTGAGCACTCCCGAAGGTCCCACCTTGGCAGTGGGCAGGAAAAGCTGCTTTTTAAGGATGGTATAGAGTCCTGTCTGGATTCCAAATCCCAGAATGATCGGGACAATGAATCTCCGATCTTGCCAGAACAGGCTGGCGGCGTGTTCCAATCCTCCTGCCCAGGAGACAACGCCAAAGAACAGGCTGCTCAGAAAAAGCATCCCGGCTAGGCCGGCTCCTACCGACCAGATAATGCGTCTCGATAATGTCATGGCGAAGAGCTCCTGTAATGTTCGAATACAACGCGTCCGAGTTAATCGTATCGGTTTGGGCGTTTTTGGTCATGCGCTACTCAGCTATTCTTGGAGTAGGCAATAGTGCCTATACGCGCCCCCGTCAGATTGCGCTGACTGTCACGAAGCAGGTTCCTTATAATGGGTGCAGATTGAAGAAAACCTATGGCAGATTTTGCGCCTGCAATAGGATGAGAGGAGCTCGCGCTTCGTGAAACGCACCGTGTATAAAACCCTTCTACCCCTGATGGTAATATTGATGATTTTTTCCGGTTCGCTAAGCGCTTGCAGCCGCGATGGCGGCGCGGAGAACGAGCATGACCTGGCGATGAGACCGCTGGATGAGCTGCCGGCGGAAGTCAAAAGCGCACCAGTCGTTGTGCAGCAGGCTTATCAATTTGCTGCAGCAAATCCTGAGATCATGACCCACATCCCCTGCTACTGCGGGTGTGGCGAGATGGGGCACGCGTCCAATTACGCCTGCTACGTTTCCGGCGTGGGTGAAGGAGGGGAGATCCAGTACGACCCGCACGCATTGGGCTGCTCAATCTGTGTGGATATCACTCAAGATACAATGCGCCTGCTCCAGCAAGGAAAAACCGTGCCCGAGATTAAAGCTTACGTGGACCAGACTTACGCAAAGTACGGTCCATCGAATATGCCATAACCTGACGATTGAGAGATAGTGCCAAAGGATCTGGAGTGTCTCTGCGGACTGTGTTTTTTTGGACTATAACGCTTGGGCTTGGCCTGCTTGTTTGGTGGGTACCTGTGCCCTCCGCCTTGGCTGGCGCGCCCTCGGAGCGGGTGATCCGCATCCAGGCAAGCCGTTTTGCCTATTCGCCGTATGTGATGAAAGTCAACCGCGGCGACCGGGTGACTCTTGAGCTGGAGGCGACCGATGTGGTCCATGGCTTGTCTATTGATAGCTATGGGCTGGAAACATTTGCCGAGCCGGGCAGGACTGCTCGACTGACCTTTGATGCGGATCGGGTGGGCACGTTCCGCTTCCATTGCACGGTGACTTGCGGGAATATGCACCCCTTTATGACAGGTAAAATCCAGGTGGGCAATGACTATGTGATGTGGCGGGTGGTTAGCCTGGCGGCTCTGGTGATGGTAGCCGGGGTATGGGGGTGGCGAAGATGAACACGCTCAAAGAGCTTCGCTGGGGTAAAAAAGCGGTAGAGGGTCGCCCACAGTCCACTGTGCAGCGTCTTATCTCTCAACCAGGGCGCACAAATCTTTTACGCCTGCCCTTGATGCGCTTTCTATTGGAGAGCCGCTGGCCGATCACCCTGGCGCGTGGGGTCACTTTAGCAGGCTTCGTCTTCACCCTGACTGCTGGCCTGCTCGGTCCCCGGGTAGGCAGTCACAACTTTGCCATTATCTTTGTATGGATTGCCTGGTGGACAGCGCTCAAACTGGCTTTCATCCCATTGGGTGGGCGTTCCTGGTGCAGTGTTTGCCCGATCCCGCTGCCGGGAGAATGGCTGCAGCAGGGAGGCGTGCTGGAGCGAGGCAGCCGGCGGTTAGGGCTGAACCTGCGCTGGCCTAAGCGCTTGAAAGGCTCCTGGCTGCAGTCCGGCGGTTTCTTGCTGATCGGGCTGTTCAGCGCCATCACGCTCACCGACCCGAGAGTGACCGCCTGGGTGCTCCTGGCGCTTTTCGGGCTGGCGATTGCTCTCTCCTTAGTCTTTGAGCGGAGAGCCTTCTGTAGTCATATCTGCCCAATTGGCGGTTTCACTGGACTGTATGCCAAGACCGCGCCCCTGGAAGTGCGCGTTGTGGATACGAAGTTGTGTACCACCCACAGCGAGAAGACCTGCTACCAAGCCTGCCCCTGGGGCTTGTATCCAGTTGCGCTGCGGGATGCCGCTGCCTGCGGTCTGTGCATGGAATGCCTTAGAGCGTGCCCGCGCGACAATATTGCTGTCAACCTGCGCCCGTTTGGCAGCGACCTGGGTGCGGGTCGATCGGGCATCCGACTGGACGATACTTTTCTAGCCCTGGTAATGCTTGGTTCAGCGCTGGTCTTTGCAGCGGTGTTTACCGGACCGTGGGGCGCGCTCAAGTCGGCTGCCTACGCAATCGGCACCAGCGCCTGGTGGGGTTACGTCCTGGGTTTCTTGACACTCAACCTGGTGTTGCTGCCTGGACTGTTCAGCCTGGCAGTTTGGAGCGGACATCAAGCCTCGGCTCGCAAGACACCCTTGAAGCGCCTGCTCGCTGATCGTTCCCAGGTGCTGCTTCCACTCGGCTTGACCGCCTGGATCGCCTTTACCGTGTCCTTCGCGTTCCCCAAGGCTTCCTATGTGCTGGCAGTGCTATCTGACCCCTTCGGCTGGGGATGGAATTTATTGGGTGCAGCCAGTTCTATCAAGCTGCCGGACGTTACTGGCTTGAGCCAGTTGTTGCAAACAGTTCTGTTATTAGGTGGCTTGTTCTGGTCGACGCGGGTTGCCGGTCGCTTGGCTTCGGCAGAAGAGCGATCCTTGCGTCAAGAAGTGCCCTTGCTGGCCTTCTGCCTGGTTTTTACGCTGGTCATGTTCTGGCTGCTGATTGGATAAGCGATGAGTCGAGAGTGGCTTGCCCGTATCCTGATTATCTCGCTGGTCGTTGCAGCACTGGCGGTGCCGGCCTGGGGCTGGTGGCAGCGCAGCCAAGGCGTGCTCATCCATGGGCGGATGGCCGAAACCGGCGGTTGGTCGCCAGAGAACCTAACCGCTGAGGTGGGCAAGCCGCTCAAGCTGCGCCTCACATCTGATGACGTGATGCACGGCTTCGCCGTGGGGCAGATGGCGATGCAACCGGTGGATATGTTGCCCGGTGAGATCAGCGAAATCGTGCTGAATTTTGAGCGACCGGGAAAATACGTTTTCTACTGCTCGCGCTGGTGCAGCGTCAATCACTGGCGCATGCGCGGGACGATTGAAGTAAGCGGAGCGGCGCAGGCCATGCCGGACGACGCCGAACCGCCTCTGTACGTGCAGCTGGGACTGGACATTGACGCGGAGCACCATGCTGAAGTCTTGCCAGAGCGAATGCCTTCGGCAGCCCAGGGGAAGGCATTGCTCGCCAGCCTGCCTGATAATGCCATACCCACCATATACCTGGGGCCAGATACCTACTACACCAACAGCCCGCAACAGCTGTGGCAAGCGCTCAGGGCTGAACAGGGGTTGAGCGCTCTCTCTGACCAGGAAGTTTGGGATGTGGTGGCGGCGATCTGGGAGTCCAACACAACCCCGCAAGCGCTGGCGGAAGGGCAAGCCATGTATTCTGCCAACTGTGCTGCCTGTCATGGGGAGGGAGGCGCAGGCGATGGAGTGTTTGCCGCCCAACTCACCGAACACCCGAGCGATCATGAAGAGATGCAAGCAGACCAGATGTCCCAGCCGCCGACTGATTTTACCGACCCTGAGCATCTACTGGCTGCCAGCCCAGCTCACCTGCAAGGCAAGATCATCCGTGGGGGAATGGGCACCGGTATGCCCTACTGGGGACCGATCTTCACTGAAGAGCAGACATGGAACCTGGTCGCTTATTTATGGAAATTCCAGTTCAATTATGAGGAGACCGAACGATGAGCCAAACCAAAAGCAAAATCGTGAAAAAACGTAAAAGACAAAACCGCAGCCTTGTGCCGCTCTTGTTGGGATTGGGAGGCGTGGTGCTGGTGGCGCTGGCGGGTATATTCATCGCCATGGGCGGAGGCGGCAAGAAAGCCTCAATTGTCGTCCAAGGCGCTCCCAGTCTAAAGGTGGACAAGGAGAAACTCGACTTTGGTGATGTCAAGCTGGGTAACTGGGTGGAAGCAGAATTTACGCTCACCAATGTGGGTGACCAACCCTTACGGTTCACCGACCAACCGTACATCGAGGTCGTTGAAGGGTGTTGACCCCCCAAACTAGTCATCGGTGCGATGACCCTCAATCCTGGTGAAAATACCACGCTGTCTATGGAATTTATGATGCATGGTGATATGGACGGAATGCACGATTTTCGGGTCCATGTAGCCAGCAACGACCCTCAGCAGCCGGAGCGTACCCTGACTGTACTGTCCAACTGGGTGCCATAATTCCTTAATTGAAAACGCATGATTGGTGCCTCGCCTTTTTTGATCTTAGATAAACCCTGCGATCACCTGGTCGACTGGGCTGTCCAGAAGCTGACCAACGCTGGCTTGCAGGTTATGCCTACTTTTAACCTGCAAGCGGCGCGGCTCAGCCATCCGGATTGCCCCTGCCCTTATCATGGTACACAGGCGTGTGACTGCCAGATGGTGGTGCTGCTCGTGTATACAGATGAACCCCAGCCAGCCAGTTTGGTCATCCACATGCACCACGGTCGCGCCCTGTTTTATCTGGTCGATACACCCCAGCAGCGCGCCGGTGAGCATCTCATTGCCTTGATCCAGGGTGCTTTGCTCTAGGACCGGGAGGTGAGTTGCAGCATTGAGCGCGCAATCTATACGCTACCGATCAATTCTTGGGCGCCTGGTAAATGCTTTTTGCAGGCGCTGGATATTTTGGGTGAGTCTAATCGGGGTGGTTTATACAGGGTTGCCTTTCCTGGCGCCGCTTCTGATGCACATCGGGTGGACAAGCGCGGGTAGTGCAATCTACACTATATATTCACTCCTTTGCCACCAATTGCCACAACGTTCGTTTTTCTTGTTTGGCAACCGATTTACCTATTCCCTGATTGAAATTCAATCTGTTTGGGAGAATAGCATCAATCCATTGGTGTTGCGCAAGTTTATCGGTAATTCGGAGATGGGCTGGAAAGTTGCCTGGTCAGATCGCATGGTATGGATGTACGTCAGCATCCTATTTTTTGGTTTGCTCTGGTGGTTGCTTCGGTATCGATCAAAACCCTTGCCTTGGCAAGGACTTATTCTTTTCCTTCTTCCGATTGTGTTAGATGGGACAACGCACTTTTTCAGCGATTTAGCTGGGATCGGCCAAGGGTTTCGCAACGACAATGTGTGGCTTAGAATCCTAACCCGCGAGGCGTTCTCGATTAGCTTCTATACAGGAGATGCCTGGGGATCGTTCAACTCACTGGCGCGCCTAGTAACCGGGATTCTGTTTGGGATGGGAATAGCTTGGTTCGGCTATCCGTACTTGAACGAATTTTTCGTGCAGATTTCAAACTCGGTAACTTTCGAAGGAGGCGCAAAAGGGGGGTAGCTGGCTTTATAATATTCTTCATTGGGTTTTTGTTAAAGCGAGAAGACCTGTAAGATTTTCCTTTTGATATAATCTCTGCAGGAGTTTGGTATGGAATTAATGTTTCTAGGATTAACCAGTGCCCAATGGACCGAAGCCGGGATATCTTTGCTCATCGTCATTGCGGTCGTGATCTTGGGCCGCAGGTTGGTGGCGATTGTGCTTGACCTAGGTATCAAGAGGTTAACCTCCAGCACAAAGACGAACTTTGATGACGCCATACTTAATACCCTGCGCCTGCCGTCTTACTGGCTGATAGTGGTCTTATCCCTTGATTATGCCCTGCGTAGGCTGGACTTTATTACCGCGCGATGGGGCGAACAGGTAGACTCGCTCCTCTACATTCTCTATCTCTTGGCTGGTTTTACCTTTGCCTGGAGCTTTATCCAGAATATGTTTGCCTGGTATGGAGAGGAGATCGCCACACGCACTGAAACAGACCTAGATCAACAATTAATGCCCTTCTTCCGGCGGGTTGCATTGATCATCTTGACCGCGGTAGGGCTGATCACCTTGTTGGGATATTTCGATGTAGAAATCGGCGCGTTGGTCACTACCCTCGGGATTGGATCACTCGCCATCGCGCTGGCGGCTCAGGCAGCTTTATCTGACACGATCAGCGGATTCATCATCATGATCGACCGACCCTTCCGGATCGGAGACCGGATCGAGATTCAGGATCTGGATACGTGGGGTGATGTAATTGATATTGGCCTGCGCAGCTCGCGTATCCGGACGCGTGATAATCGCATGGTGATCGTGCCAAATTCGGTACTTGGCAAGAGCTTGATTGTCAACTATTCATATCCAGACAGCCAGTATCGCATCCAAATTCAAGTTGGGGTCGCGTATGGCACAGACCTGGAAAAAGCGCGAAAGGTCATGGTCGAGGCTGTCAGTAACGTGGAGGGAGTGCTCACTGATCACCCAGTGGAAGCCTTGTTTTTAGAGTTTGGACCTTCCGCCTTGATCTTCCGGGTGCGCTGGTGGATCGATTCTTATGTGGATACGCGCCGCATGTTTGATAAGGTGAACACTGCATTGTACAACGGGTTGACAGAGGCTGGTATACAAATTCCTGCCCCGCAGGTGGACGTGCACCACCATTTCAAACCGGGTGATGCGAGTAGGGCGGCTGATTTTATGCCTCCACGAGCATAAGCAGATAGAGTGATGCGAGTTGATAAAGAGAGTATGGCTTGTAACCGCTAGGATACGTTATTGATAATGTCTTCTCAGACGCCACCCATACGAATTCTGCTTGCAGATGACCACGCCGTTGTTCGGGCTGGCATTCGCCAGATCCTGGAACACGCTGGGGAGATCCAGGTTGTTGCCGAGGCGGGTGATGGTGAAGCCGCTCAGGCATACATCCAGCAGTACCAGCCGGATGTCGCAGTGCTGGATATTCAAATGCCCAAAGTCACCGGCATCGATGTCACTCGCTGGGCGCGGGCGCAAAAGATCAAGGTGGGCATCCTGATCCTTACAGCCTACGATGATGACCCCTATGTGATGGCGGTGTTGCAGGCTGGCGCAAATGGTTATGTGCTCAAAACGGCCTCTCCAGACGAATTGATCCAGGCTGTGCGCGATGTGCATGCGGGCAAATCCGCCCTGGATGCTGTTGTGACCCAGAAGCTCATGTCGCACATGTTTCAACCGCGAGATACGCTGCCAGTTGAGCCGCTTACAGAGCGGGAGATGGAAGTGTTGCAGCTTGCTGCCAGGGGATTTACCAACAAGGCAATTGGCGCTCAATTGGGTATCAGTGACCGGACGGTGCAAGGCCATCTGGCGCATATATTTGCCAAGCTGCAGGCCAGCAGCCGTACCGAGGCGGTTATGCGTGCGGTTTCCTTAGGGTGGATCTCCCAATCCATTGGGGAGATCAAAGACGATTAGCTTATAGGTACCTTGCATGGTGGAAACAAACCCTCGGCCTTACTCTCCCTGGCGCGGGCTGACATTGCAATTATTTGTGTTAACCATCCTGCCGCTAACTGTGCTGTTATTGTTCATCACGGTCAACAGTCTGTCGGTGCATCAACGCGCTATGCGCGCCCTGGTCGGTGAGCGGGACGAGCGCGCCGTACGCACGGCTTCGCGCGCTCTAGAGTCTGAAATTTTTCACCGCGCATCCGCAGTGCGCAGCCTTGCTCTGCGGGCTGGAAACGCCGACTCCACTGCACTGGATTATATTCTATCCAGCAGCGCCTTTCTCCAGGCTGATTTTGATGGAGGATTGGCATTTTTTGACCAGCAGGGGAGGTTGCTGTCATTTACTGGGGAGACCAGTCTGTGGGAGAACATGGCATCTCAAGGGACGACCTGGATCGAAGCGGTGCTCTCGTCCGATGCTTTCCCTGCCTACATCTCACCCACATTCCGCGATCAAATCAGCAGTGAAGCGATGGTCCTGGTTGCAGCGAGTGCCGAATCCACCGAGATCATTGCAGTGGGAGTCTTCTCTCCTGGTTCGCTGGTAGGACGCGCTCTGGAGGGAGCCTTTGCCTCGGAAAGCCAGATCGGCATCCTTTTGGTGGATGCCAGTGGTAATGCGCTGTATGAGAGCGGATCGTTATCATCTGGCGAGGGAATAGGTGCATATTCAGGTGTAGAAGAGGCACTGCGCGGCAAGGCGGGGACAATCTATATCGGATCTGGGGATGACGAGCACGTGGTCGCCTATGCACCAGTAGAGCCTGTGGGCTGGGCTATCGTCACCGAAGAGTCGTGGGAGTTGGTGACTACCCCTACCCTGCGCACATCGCAGGTTATGCCCCTGGCCCTGGTGCCAGCCTTGTTGATTGCTGTGGTTGGCTTGTGGTTTGGCATACGGCAGGTGGTTCAGCCGATTCAAAAGCTGGAAGAAAAAGCCGCCCGGCTCGCCTGGGGAGATTTTGGCTCCATTGAGGAACCGGTCGGCGGCATCCCAGAAGTGCAGCACCTGCAGGTTGAGCTGGCTCAAATGGCCCGCAAACTGCGCGCCGCCCAAAAGGGCTTGCACGATTATATTGGCGCTATCACAGCTGCCCAGGAAGAGGAGCGCCGCCGCCTGGCGCGGGAGCTCCACGATGATACTATCCAGTCCTTAATCGCACTCAAGCAACGCGTCCAGCTAACGCGACTGTCCATTAAGGAGCGGCAGGCTGCTGACTCAATGGCGGAGCTTGAGGGGCTGGCTGAGCAAACCATCGATAACCTGCGCCGATTGACGCGTGCCCTGCGCCCAATATACTTGGAGGACTTGGGTTTGGTGACTGCTCTGGAGATGCTGGCTCGAGAGACGAGCCAGAGCGCTGGAGTCCCAGTGACATTCCATTTGGACGGCAGCGAGCGAAGGCTGCCTCCAGAAGTGGAGATGGCCTTCTACCGGATAACCCAGGAAGCTTTGAGCAACGTGATCCGTCATTCCAAGGCCAGCGAAGCGAGTGTGCGGCTCCACTATCAACCCGGCTCTGTGTCTGTGGGGATAAGTGATAATGGCCAGGGATTCGAGGTTCCCCGCAGCCCAGCGGAGTTTGTCCCGCGCGGGCACTTTGGATTGTTGGGGTTGCATGAGCGCGCTGAATTGCTGGGAGCCAGGCTGGAGATCCGTTCCGCGCCTGGAAAGGGAGCCAGCATTATCGTGGATATGCCCACATAAGTATCGTTCAGTTAAAAAAATTGAGGGTGCCAAAACCCTCAAGCAAGCATATCAGGATGAGATCTAGATTTGTAGAAGGAGTAAATGATCGATGAAGAGAGTATTTTACCTTTTGGTTTTGCTGTGTTTGATTGCCTTGCTTTCAGCCTGTGGAGGGGGATCATCACAGAATGCGGACGCTGTACAGCAGGGGGAGGTCGCGGGTGAGAAGGTGAAGGTTGCCGGCGGTGCCTACACCGATGTTGATGTCGCCGAATTGCAATCCATGCTGGCGAACAAGGATTTTACATTTGTCAATGTGCACATCCCCTTCGAAGGGGACATTGCAAATACCGATGTATCCATCCGTTATGACCAGATCGAGCAGAATCTATCTCTGTTGCCCCCCGAGAAGGACGCCAAAATCGTCTTGTACTGCCGCAGCGACCGGATGAGCAACATTGCTGCCGAGACGCTGGTTAGTTTGGGGTATAGCAACGTTTATAACTTAAAGGGTGGTATGGTAGCCTGGGAGAGAGCCGGCCTGCCTCTGGTGAAGTGATCTATGTAAAAACGTCCCGCAGGTTCCCCTGAAACAAGCCTGTGTGATCCTAAACCTGCGGGACGTTCATAACCAAAAATTCTGTAGGTCAATAGAAGTCAGCTAGAAAGGAGATTGCGCCAATGGCTAAAGACCCCGTATGTGGAATGGACGTCGACCCCAAGACCGCTCAATGGAGATCGGAATACAAGGGCCAGATGTATTATTTCTGTGCCCCGGGCTGCAAGCGGTCATTTGAAAAAGACCCCGAAAAATTCCTGAGCAAGCTTGGAGATCCGGCCCACCACGTTCACTAAACATAGCCAAAATTTGATAGATTGAGCAGCGAAGCCTCCCAGACTATCAAATTTTGGCTTGTATTCCCTTGCCTAACTGCATCGATTACTTCCCCCACTATGTGACTTTTATTCGCTACCTGTCTGTAGATGACGCCGAACCAAGAATCGGTCGTATGATGACCAGCGCTTTTTGCGCCGCAATGCGCTCTAAATCAGCACGGGTGTGCCTGAGCGGCAGCCCTTCCAGGAGCATCAGAGCGCCGATCATCAAGGGGTGGCGTCTCAGGCGCATTTCTAAAAAGTCGGCGATGCGTTTCGGATCAGTGATCGGCTCCGCCAGCCCAGGGAAGCGCTTGCGGCGCACCTGCACCTCGACCTGCGGGTTTGCCTGGATATTGCGGAACCAGTCAGCTTGCTGGCCTCGCGCTGAGCCAATGTAGTAAACCCCCTCATATTCCTCGTACTGGAGAGGCGTCAGGCGCGGCAAGCCTGATTTCCTGCCGGTGGTGGTGAGCAGCAGCACTATGCTACCTGGGCCAATGCCTCGCAGGTAGTTTCGTGCTATGCGCAGGTTCAGCTTACGCATCACGCGCCAGATCAGCTTTGGGGGTTGGCTCGAATTCTTCATTAAGGCATTTAATCCCCTGTTGCCTTCAAGACGCGCAAAGCGCGCAAGGTCACCCATTTATTGGGTTGCTTCTTCGGACCAAAGTCGACCCAGGTCTTGCCGGTGTAGCTGTATTCCAGCGCCCAGCGCCCGTGCTTGTCTTGTTTCTGGCGGATGAGCTCTATGGCATTCGACAAGCGGCTGTCAGCCGCGTAGCCCAAAGCGACGAGCGCTTCCACAATTTGCAGCAAGTCGGTGACGTAGAATACCGGGAAGCCAAACTTCCACCAGTTGCCGCTGGGTTTATCGCTGAATCCGGATGGATAATCGGCTTTGGCTGGGTCGGTGCTGAAGAAAAAGTCAACACCCTGCTGGATGGCTCGCTCGATGAGGGGCGTGCGGCGGCTGGCCGGCCAGCGAGCGAAGGCCAGCATGACCTTTACCCCACCCCAAGCGCAGGACAGCTTGTTGTTCGAGCCGCAGGCGAAAAGCGGTCCGCACTTGCTAGCATAATAGCGCACAGGGGCATCGCGCTCGGAGTTCGGGGCAATACCTTCGCCGGTCAGGGTGCGCGCCATCCATTCAAAAGCCGCCTCCAGCCGCGGGTCGTCGTAGCCCAGGTCTAGCAGGGCAGCACACATGTTGCCTTGCAGACAGTCAGCAGTGCCAGAAGGCGCCCCGCTGGCGGAAAATTGCCCGCCAGATGCCAGGGCATGATCGATCAGGTAGGCACAGGCGCGTTCCAGGCGCGGGTCATCTTCGGCTAGCGCGCCCAACTGCGCCAGCATGATGATTGACCAGACTGTAGAGCGATA
>DATCYX010000364.1:0-4642 GCA_036526235.1 Anaerolineales bacterium
ATTGCCACAGGATACTGAAAAGCCAGAAAAATCCCAAGATGTGAACGCTGGTCCGGTTCCAGTTCAAGGATATTTTGACCTTTGAACCAGACTTCGCCGTCAGTGATTACATAGCTTGGGTGTCCCATTAGCGCATACGCCAAGGTGGATTTGCCAGTGCCATTTGGCCCCATTAAAGCGTGGATCTCGCCCTGTCTTATGGTCAGATCGACACCTTTCAATATTTCCTTGCCATCGATGCTCACGTGCACATTGCGGATGGAAAGTTCAGACATAAATAAAGCTCCTTATCGTATGTGATTACAAATTCGACCAGGGGTGATAATAATTCGATTTGAATGCACCCATCCAAATGCAGTATTATAGCAGTCCTGGGCCAATCCGTCAATATTTAGCATAAAAATCTTATATATTCACGATTATAGCAAGGCGTACTTCAAAAGTCAATAATATTTAGCATAAAAATCTTATATATTGACAGAATTCGACCCGCATGCTATACTTTTTCGCATGGCAACCATAGTTAGAGATGAAGAAAAATCTAAGAGCACTCGCCAGCGTGTAATGCAGACATTACTCAGCAGACAACGCTGCACAATCAATGACCTGGCAGAAGCGGTTGAGATCAACCCTATATCGGTACGGCATCATATCACCCGGCTGGAAGCAGAGGGTTTAGTCAATTCGGAAGAAGAACGCCATGGTGTTGGACGACCACGACGGTTGTATTTCCTTACAGAAAAGGGCTTGGAGCGCTTTCCATCACGTTACCTCCGCTTTACCATAAGGTTGCTGGAACAGCTAAAAGACACCATGCCAGAAGCGATGGTTAGCAGCCTTTTCCGGCAAATGGCTAAGGACGTTGCCGCTGATTATGAATCAATGGTCAACGGGCTCAACATGGAAGAACGGATTGACCTGGTTGCCCAACTGCTCAGCAGTGAAGGTTTCACCGTCGAATGGGAACGCAAAGGCAGCGAATACCATATACGCGAGATCAGTTGCCCGTACTACCATATTGGGCAATCTCATCCCGAGGTTTGCTCTGTCGACCAGACTCTCATTTCCACTATGCTTTCCGTGCCAGCAGAAAAGGTCAAATGCGTTTTGAATGGCGATACGAACTGCACATATGTAGTATCCAGTATGGCCTCTTTGGAGAATAATCAATGAGTGAGGAAACCAGCTCAACACTAATTTGGCAAGTCGACAGCACCCATCCCGAATTATCCGCTCCCTTGCGTGATGCGCTACGAGAAGTTGTCGACCCAGAAATTGGATTAAATATCATTGAGCTTGGTTTGGTGCGTGATGTGGTGGTTGAAGAAGATTCTGCAAAAATCACCATGATCCTCACCACTCCGTTTTGTCCCTATGGACCAGCACTACTGGACATCACCCGTCAAAAAGGCGAAAAAGCCCTGCAACGCTCTACTACCATAGAAATGGGTATAGAGATGTGGGATTTCTCCATGATGGAAGAGGGAGCTGGCGCGGCCTGGGGGTTTTACTAAACCTATACATACTCAACTAGAATTGGGTCAGTAAAGATAAGAAGCTCATCGGCGCTGGTCCAATTTTGCATTTAAAATTGGCATAATTCTTGCTCCTCTCAATAAAACCCTTGCAATCTATATGCAAATAAGTTACTATGGAGCACAATGAGCACAGAGTCATCACCGCCACAGCCCGTTTCACCCGCTAAACCATCTAGGGGATCTTTTTATTATATTCAGGTGGTTGTTGGGATTGCATTTGTGCTCGCCACACTCTTTACGCTTTGGACCGACCCTGGCATGTTACCGAGTGACCTGGCAGAAAACTTCACATTTGCCCAAGCCCCAGGTGTTACCGGTACCCCAGAAACCCCAATCACACCAACACCACGCGGCAAACCACTGATTGGTATCGTCGCTGGGCATAAAGGCAACGACTCGGGTTCCGTCTGCGCAGACGGTCTGACAGAGGCAAGCGTCAACGAGAAAGTAGCCTATCTTGTACAAAAAGATCTGGTAGACAATGGATACGACGTTGAAGTGCTCAATGAGTTTGATCCCCAATTAAGCGACTACCAAGCCTCCGTACTGGTTTCAATCCATTCCGACTCGTGTGATTATGTAAATAATCAAGCTACTGGGTTCAAGGTATCTTCTGCTTTAGCCAATCCCCATCCAGATCGTGCAGCCCGCCTGACAGCCTGTTTAAAAAATCGCTATGGCATAGTGACCGGACTTCCATTGCACAATAGCATCACCATCGACATGACCAGCTATCACGCTTTCGCCGAGATTAGCGATAACACCACCGCCGCGATCATCGAGATAGGCTTCCTAAATTTAGACCGCGAGTTGCTGACCCAAAAATCCGACCTGGTGGCCAAAGGCATTTTTGACGGTATTCTCTGTTATATCAACAACGAAGATCTTATCGTTAACGCCACACCAACGCCATGACCTCCCTTGTTGAATCTTATGGTGTTCTGCTCAGTGAGGCACAGCGCGCGCTGAGATATGGAAATCGGTTAGAAGCTCGCCGATTGGCACAAAAGTGTGTCAAGCTTCAGCCTCAACGGGAAGAGGGTTGGCTGATATTGGGGGCTCTAGCCAGCCCAAAAGCCAGTGTTAACTATCTCCAACACGCGTTAAGCATCAATCCAGCTTCCCAGCGAGCCCGAAAGGGAATGCATTGGGCAATTCAACGCCTGCGCAAAAACAATACGGCGGCGGATGCACCTGCCCCTATCCCACGTACCCGGGTCGCACCAACAATCACCTCAGATTCAATGGCGCGCCAGCGCCCTCTGCTCATGCCCTGGGCTATAGCAATTACTCTTCTGGTGCTGGGATTAGCCATATGGTTCGGATCGCCAACTTTTTCCTTGGCGTTCAACAATGGAAAACAATTAAGCCTAGCCCAGGTGCAGCTAAGCAAGCAAACACGAACCCCGACCCCCACTGCTACATTTACTCCTACGCCAACTTCGACTTCGACACCCACCCCCACCATTACACCCTCTCCAACTCCAACGGAAACACCCTCCCCTACGCCAACTGATACACCAAAACCCACCAAAAAACCCAAGAAAAATAACGTTGCCAAAGAAAATTACAATTACCCTGGAAGACCTCGTGGCGTGGACGGGAATGAGCGTTGGATCGACATTGATTTGAGCTCGCAACGGGTTTATGTCTATCAAGGCGATCAACTCGTCAATAAATTTGTAGTATCTACCGGTACATGGCAAACACCCACGGTGAAGGGCACTTACAAGATATACGTCAAATATCGCGCCGCCGATATGTCGGGACCAGGGTATTATCTTCCGAAAGTGCCGTATGTCATGTATTTCTACAAGGACTACGGGCTGCACGGTACTTACTGGCATAATAATTTTGGAAGACCAATGAGTCACGGCTGTGTCAACCTGAAAACCAAGGACGCCGGTTGGCTATATGACTTTGCCTCCGTCGGCACGGTGGTCAACGTCCACCAGTAAACTCATGAATACCACGCGGCAGAATCAGGACGCGAAGATAGCCCGATCTATCTCCCGCCGTGAATTCATAAAACTTGGGGGGGCGGGAATATTGGGTTTTCTCTTGCCGGGAGAGCATGCCGACCAAAAAACACCTCTGGAGCAGCAGGGTCGAGTCCTGGAAGATGGCATCCAGCTATATGATATTCCTTCTTTTCACGGAAGAGAGCTTCAAAAATTCTGGAAAGACATGGTCGTCCCGATCTCCGAAGCAACCATTGGAGATAGCGAACCTGCCCACAACCGCGTGTGGTACGCAATTAATGGCGAAGGCTTCGTCCACTCTGGAAGCATCCAGCCAGTATCGACTGAGCTCAACCCTGAGCTTGCAGATATACCAAACGGCGGAACGGTGGCTGAGGTAACGGTCCCGTATACAGATGCCCACTGGCGTCCGGATAAAAAATATACGGTAGCTTATCGACTATATTACGAAACCACCCATTGGGTAACAGGTCTGGTTTACGACAATTTGGGTCAAGCGTGGTATCGAATTGCCGAAGATAAGTGGAAATTAAAGTATTTTGCGCCTGCCACCCATTTGCGCATACTACCTGCTGAGGAGCTTAACCCAATATCGCCTGACTTACCACCATTTGCCAAGCGCATCGAAGTGCGGACGCAAGAACAGGTGGTCATCGCTTACGAATGGGACCAGCCTGTTTTCATGGCCAAGACTGCCACGGGAGCACAATTTAGCAACGGCAATTTTGCCACTCCTCCGGGGCGCCACATCACCGCTCATAAACGCCCATCTCGGCACATGGCAGCTGGGAATCTGGCGTATAATGGTTATGACCTACCTGGAGTGCCGTGGATTTGCTACATCACAGAGAGTGGAATCTCGTTCCACGGTACATATTGGCACAACAATTACGGTCGACCCCGCAGTCATGGCTGCATCAATCTATCTCCAAAGGCTGCCAAGTGGATTTACCTCTGGACGATGCCTATGGTGCCACCTAGGGATCAGTTTATCCGCAAAGATTTTGGGACAATCGTGGATGTGATTTAAATGATGCATTCAGCATTTCTCTACAACCAATACTCCCTCAAGCGACAGGTGTTGGCACTAACTGGGAAAATTCGCTTGTACTCTCCAGATGG
>DATCYX010000365.1:0-2384 GCA_036526235.1 Anaerolineales bacterium
CCATCTACGACACGGAGGGCAGGCTGGTTGGTGCCGTTGCGGTTGGGGAATCCTTGAGCAAAATGGTTCAGTCGATTAGGCGGGATACCTTAGCACACGTCAGCATCTACTCCATGGATGGCAATCCAATCATTTCAACCATTTTCATGGAAGAAAACAGTCGTCCGCTCCCTGTTGAAATTGTAGCCAAAATACTCAAATCGCAGGATAGTGAAAGTCCGGTGCGGGAGATGTCAATCAGCAACACCAATTTTTCAGAAATCCTAGGACCATGGGAGGTGCGCGGAGGCCATGATCTTGGGATCATTGGGACAACCCTGAGACAAAATTTTATAACACGCCCATCATTTATTACGCGCTTTCAAGTAATTGCAATTATCTTGGTTGGAGTGTCAGGGGTCATCTTGCTCGGGATCTATCTTGCACATCAGATTACCAGCCCACTTTCAAAAGTAGTCAAAGCATCAATGGAAGTAGCTAAAGGAAATTTTGAGGTCAAGGTACCCTCGCAAGGCAACGATGAAGTGATGGTATTGGCGCACGCCTTCAATTATATGGTTTCTGGCTTGCAGGAAGGTTTTATTTACCGAGATTTGCTAGGTCGCACTGTTTCTCCTGAGGTCCGGGAAGCTTTGCGAGAGTCGTTCGCATTGGGGAAACTACGTCTTGAAGGGCAGAACACGGTTGCTACAGTCATGATGAGCGATATCCGTGGATTCACATCCTTGTCCGAGAAAGAGGATCCCACAATTATCCTGAAATGGTTGAATGAATACTACCAAGTTGTGGTGCCCATTATTACCTCATTTGGCGGTGTGGTGGACAAATTTGAGGGCGATGCAATGTTATCGTTTTTTGGAATATTGCCCAAAATGTTGCCAGCTGAGGATAGCGCATACCTAGCCTGCAAAGCTGGGCTGGAGTTGCTTCGGATTATTGAAGAGCTAAATACAAAACGTGCATCTCGAGGAGACCCACCTCTAGTTACCGGTGTTGGGATTAATACAGGCAATTTGATCGCAGGTGGATTGGGAACTGCGGATCGGTTGAATTATACAATTATCGGTGATGCAGTGAACACAACCCAGCGAATCGAAGGCGTCACGCGCGGTTTTTATGAAAGCGGCATTGTGATTAGCGAAACGACGCTGACGGCTTTAAAAGATCATCGCAGTGAATTTTATTTTGAGCCTTTGGGTGAGCATGCCTTAAAGGGCAAGAGTGAACTCATCTGGTTATATCGCTTGTGGCCAGAAAATGTTGGCAAACATTCTCAGGTTCGCTTTGAATCAGAAGTCAATGATGAAGTTCAGTCGTAAGAGTTTATGGGAGCACCTGCGCTGGGTCTCTCTTTTCTTGATACTGTTCTTTGCTTTCCTAATGATCGTTTTGATTCCACTGCTTGTGAGGGTTAGCCAGCCAGATTCTGTGCCATATGCCCTTCACTCGGTTTTGAGCGCCAATTATGGCGCTGATCCACACAACCTGAAGCATGCTCCTCTTCGGCTGAGTATCATCGCGGATGTAATACGAGACCAGCAGGCAATCGCCTCGTCTAGGTTATCGCTTAATGAAGTTGGGAGCGCGAGCGACTCGGAAGTCCCAGCTTCAAGTACCGACTCTTATCCAGTAATTAACTCGACACCGGGGTCCGGTTCAGACAATAATCAGAATACACCAGTTGCTGCGGATCTAGCGTCGACACAGAGGAGCGATACTTATTCCACTCTCCAGGCAAGTGGGACGGTCGACTCAACAGGTATAGGTTCTACACCCACCTTAAAGTTCACGCAGGAACCTGCTCAAACATCAATAATTAATATTAGAACACCAACTCCTACTCCCAACAGGACGGGTCAAATAACACCGGTGTTAACTGGGGAATCTCCAACGACAAAACCGGCTGTAACAAATGCGCCGACACAAACGACTTCTTCTCAGCAAACTGCGACACTATCGACTTCATTGACTGCGGTATCCCCCACTAAGACATCGCTGCCAACCACAAAACCGCCGACATCTATCGCTCCAACCCCAACACGCACTCCCCCGCCTCCCACATCGACGCCAATCCCGACACAACCACCCCCAACAAATACCCCGATCCCCACGAAGCCACCGCCTACCAATACACCAATACCTACGAAACCACCGCCTACAAATACGCCGGTTCCTACCAAGCCACCGGATCCTTATCCTCCTCCTCCACCTCCACCGCCACCACCAACGGATATTCCCCCGTATCCATAATCAGGGGTTAATTTCCACAGCTTGCACATGACCCGCTTACACAGCTGGCGCAAGCACCACCATTGCCTCCCGCAACAATGCGTCCGCTGCTGCTCTGCGCAAAGAAGACAGAGAGTAAGCGAGAAGTATGCTCA
>DATCYX010000366.1:0-4690 GCA_036526235.1 Anaerolineales bacterium
GCGTGGCGAATTTAATCAACGCCAACAAAACCAGCTTAGCATACAAAGTGGTCCGATACACGGATCCATGACCCTTCTGTGTACGCATCAAATTGGGATAATCTCGGCGGGCGGTGATCAGGGCAGCTTTTTCTTCGTCTCGTACTACCGCGCCATATTGGCGGGGATGTTCACCTGCCAGCACATATTTCATGCTGCGTGGCTGCACAAAGACAGGGCTTTCAAAAAATGGCAAGTCGCCTTTGCCAAAGAGCAACTCGCTTCCCCGGTCTGGAAAAACAGCCAGGTAGCTGTTGATCAAATCCAGGTTATAGGTCCAATGATCGATCCAATATCCGTGTCCGAATTCAGCATCAAAATACTGTTCAGCTTGTTGCAGTGCCTCTTGCAGGAAAATACTCGTGGATATATGCAGACCCACCTCATTTTCATCTATCCACTTGAGTAAACTTCCGGGCGTAAAGGGCTTATCTAGAAATTGCTCCATGCGCTCAGGTTGGACAGTCAGCTTGAGGATCGAATTTCGTCTTTCAGGTGGGATCCAGAACCAACTACCTTTCACCACCAGCGGATTGTAACCATCAAGTTGGATCAGGCTCATGAAGGAGTGTACATTGGCATCCCCTACGCGGGGGTCAAACAAAACCTCGCAGCGGCGATTTTGATTAACGTCGCGATAGTTTCCATTACCTTGCGAGTAGTATTCTGCTGCTAAGAAAAAGGCATTGTAATCCCGCTCCGGGTCCCCATGTTTGCGCGAATAAATATGATATGTGATTGGTTTCTCAACGGTCCCCAGATGAACCGGCCAACCACCGCGCAGGACGTTATCTAAAAATGTTTGCCTGCAATACGCGTCAAAGACGGGCGAACTGGTCCTGGTTTCAATTGGTGCAGTTATTTCGCTCACTAATTTGTTGGCAAAGCTCCTTTTTCCGGAGAAATACCCATCCGCGCCCAGACGCGGTGCAACCTCTTTGAGCACTTCTATGTTGCTGGCATATCCAAAGAGGCTGTATAGAGTAACTGACTCAGCAGGAGCCAGCTTGGCAGGATAGCCAAAAAACGCACAGGGCGTTTTGCCACGGTTGAACTGGGGTTGTTGCATCATCTCAGAAAGCGAATGCCTCTCAAAGCTTGTGGGGTAGTTAAGGGATGTGTTCTCTCCAAAAACCGCTTCAGGGCTTAAGATCGCGGCTAGCTTTTGTTTAAAATTCCCTTGAACAGCGTATGCAAGGGCAAAATTGCCTGGCTGGACCGGTTTCACCTCTACAGTGTCGCCCAAAGTGGAGCTCAGATTGAAGAAAGGCATATTGTTTTCCAGGTTACATACCTGCATCCAGGCTTCAACTGTGCGATTGCGCTCTTTTAGGTCATTGTTAGATACACCATATGGGACAATCACTGGCAGACCATCCAGGATTTCTAGCTGGACAGGCCGTGATGCCAGGTTGGTAATTTTGACCTGGCGAATAAACCCAGCGATCTTCTCCTCGGGTAGGATAAAGTAAAGGATCTCAACCTGCAAATCTCGCGTTGGGTAGCGCTCATGGAGCTCTAGCTCATTTAAGCTGATGATCATCCGCTGCTCTCGATCTCGCGAGCCAGCCACAAAAGGCTCGTAAAGGACTTGCTGATCAGCATGAAGGATTTTTATGAAAGTTCGAAAACCCAGAAAAGGGGTTACTTGGTAGGCCTTATTCGCGGGTTGGAATTCCATGAGCGGATGGTCTTTGTTTTCAACGCCAAAACTGGTGATAGCCTGGCCGCGATTCACATAGAATACCCAGGTAGGAATACCCATAGGGCCAGCGATACCTGGCAGTGTGCTGGAGAATGGCCGTTGTTGCTGGTAATCATTGATTATGAAGCGATTATTCTCATCAAGCTTGAAGATGCTCACATCGGATTCCTGAATTTGATTCTCTTGCTGCGGAGAAGATTATCTCCCACCAACGACTGTTGATGGGTAGATTGGTGAAGTGAATTAGCGCTGATAAACCCGCACATAATCTACGTAGTATTGAGTTGGGAATTCTGTATCAAGACCAACCGGACCCGGCAACTGGCCGCCAACTGCCAGGTTCAGGATAATAAAGAAGGGATGATCAAAGACCCACTCGCGGTCGCCGATATCTGTAGGCGTGACCGTGTGGTAATGCGCGCCATCATAGTACCAGCGGATTTCATTTGGTTCCCATTCGATGGCATAGGTGTGGAAATCATCGGCGATATTGTACGTTTGCCGGTTCCATTTGCTAATACCCAATGCTCCGGAATATCCCGGGCCATGTAGCGTCCCCATAATTAGATCCGGTTCTTTGCCGATGTATTCCATGATGTCAATTTCCCCGCAATCGGGCCAATTACTGCCATTGAAATTAGAGCCAAGCATCCAGAATGCTGGCCATAAGCCCTTACCCCTGGGAACTTTGAGCCGCGCTTCAACCCGACCATATTGAAAATTCTGCAACCCCTGGGTTTTCAAGCGCGCCGAGGTGTAGTATGAACCCTCGTATTTCTCCTGCCTGGCTTCAATAACCAACATGCCATTTTCTACACGGGAATTTTCTGGGCGCGAGGTGTAAAATTCTGCTTCGCCATTCCCCCAGCCCCCAGCCCCTATATCAAACGTCCAGTTGGCAGGGTCGATCGTATCACCGTCAAATTCATCCTGCCAGATTAAATTCCAACCTTGCAAAGTCGGGATCGGGGTGGCGCGTTGTGGTAGCAAGGGGGATAACTGGGAACATCCAGCCAGCCAGATGCTAGCCAGGATAACTCCCACAAGTATTCTCGGCGTGATTTTTGGTTTCATTTGCGGTCTCAAGTTTAGCCATCCTCGGGGAATACCCGAGGATGGCTGGTTAAATCCGCTTATGTGTTTGCCTTACCGGGTCCTCATAGCTTACGGCAGCAGCTCGTAGGCGCCTACATCGCACCCGGCGCCCTGCGGTCGGGCTATGCCCCGCTGGTCGGTAGCCGGGCAGATGGCCGCATCAGCCGCGTCGATGGCTGGGCTGCCAGCCAGCAAGGCATGGGTCAGTGTCGGGCCGCCGTTGTTGGCCAGCGGACCGAGACCAGCATCGGCTACCACCAGGTCGGAGGCACCTGCGAAGCAGGTGACATCGGTAAGCACGTTGTTGTGATCAGCCGTCAACGTGACGACCCCGCTACCAAAGGGCGCAAAGAAGCAGTTGTCCTGCGCGCTGGCGACGATGCTATTCGCCAAGGTGAGTGTCGCGTCGGCAGCGGTGAAGGTGCCAACAAACACGTCTGCAGGAGCCCACACAGGTGAGACGTTATCAACAATGGTCACGTTGGTCAGATTGACCACCCCATCCGTGACGAATAGGGCACCACCGTACCAGCCGGTCGCCTCGTTGCCGCTGATGGTGCTGTTGATGATCTCGGCATTACCAAGCGATCGGATGCCTCCACCGACATCGTTGGAAACATTGCCGCTGATGGTGCTGCGCATAATGGTGGTCGTGGTGTTGAAGAAGGAGTACACTCCGCCGCCTGACCAGCCAGCCGTGTTATTGACCACGCTGCTGTCGATCAGCTCGAGCGTCGCGCCATCGCCGTTGTAGATGCCACCACCACCCTGCCAGAAGTCGCCGGCGTCAGTGGTCATTGTATTGCCAGTGACCGTAACGTGATCGAGAGTCAGATTCCCATTGTTCAGAATGCCGCCCGCCAGTTGCCAACCATACCCATTTGTGACGGTGAGACTGGCAAGGTTGACGGTCAAACCTGCATCAACAATTAGCACACGATCACTGCCACCACCATCCAGACTTATGCCGGGTGCGCCAAATCCATCGATTGTGACGCTGTGTATCGGCACCAATGGACCGGAGAGCCCAAGTGTGCCGCCGATCAAAGTGGGGTCAAAAGTAATCGTGCCGCCAATGGCGATATCTGCCAGGGCCTGGCGCAGCGAGCCATCGCCACTGTTATTGAGGTTGGTAACTGTGATTTCAGTCGGCGGCGGAATCAACTCCAGCCGTATCTGGTCAAGCCGAATTGTGCCGCTGGTGGTGCCACCTTCGGGCAGTTGAAAGCCATAGCCCCAGACATCAATGAGGGTCAAGCCATCATCGGGTGCGCCACCGGGCTGGTTGGCACTGCGCGTGAGCGAGGCGAACGGAATCACAACCTGCTGCCAGCCGTCAAAGTTATCAGCAAAGCTGGCTTCCCAGCGCTCGGCCGTGTCAGGTCCCTGGTAAACGCGCACATAATCAATTTTCATTTCTTGCGGAAAGGTCAAATCTTCACTTACCGGGCCACCAAAGTTACCGCCGATGGCCATATTATAGATCAGGAAGACCGGGTCGTTGAAGACCCACTCGTTGGGCGCCACGTTTGAAGGCATGGCCGTGTGGTAGAGAATGCCGTCCACATACCAATTGATCAGATCGGGCTCCCATTCAATGGCAAAGGTATGGTAGTCATTGTAGACAGGCTCGTCAAACGTGTACAAATCGCCAAAGGAAGCTCCGCCAGAATAGCCGGGACCATGGATGGTGCCGAAGATTTCATTGGGCAGACGGCTGACGTACTCCATGAAGTCAATCTCACCAGTTTGCGGCCAGCCAACTTCCCCGAAGTCGGTGCCTAGGCTCCAAAAGGCAGGCCACAGGCCGTCTGCACCGCTTGGAACCAGAATCCGGGATTCGATGCGCCC
>DATCYX010000367.1:0-4693 GCA_036526235.1 Anaerolineales bacterium
TGTTCAAGTGTAATGAGTTTATCCATATCCCTCGGAGCTCTTCAGTTTTGGTATCCCTTGCTCAACTCGTGCTTATCCTGGATGGCGGTGGTTTTCCTGCCACAACTCTGGCATTAGCCTGGGCAAGTCGTGGGGAAGGCGCATGGCGAGGTCTGCTGCGGTGTGGATGTCGTCGTCCCCAATCAAGATCGTGAAAAAACCTAGCTTCCGGGCTGGAGCAAGGTTACGAGGTGAGTCGTCGAGATAAACGCAACGCTGAGGGAGCGTTTCTCCTGCCAGGGAAAGAGCCGTTTGGTAGGCTAAAGGCTCCGGTTTGCAGTGGAAATCTAAGGCGCGCACGTCGATCTTGCCATCGAAGCAGCCTTGCATGCCCAGTGCGTCCAGTACTCGATCTGCGTGGGCCGAGTCAGCGTTGGTGAAGATGTACTTTCGCTGGGGGAGGCTGAGGATCAGATCGCGAAGCTTGGGGTCGGGTTGGACCATTTTACGGAGAGGCAGATCGTGAACAAAGGCTAGAAATTCATCAGGGTCAACTTGGTAGTGAATTTGAAGACCGCGCAGGGTGGTGCCGTAGGTCTCATAATAATAGCGGCGGAGATCGGGGATTTGCTCAGATGGCAGGCGCATTTTATCGCGCATATAGAGATTCATGCGCTCCCGTATGGCTGCCCATACCCCGTTTTGAGGTGGGTAAAGTGTATCGTCCAAATCGAAAAACAGCGTTGAATAGGTCACAGGGTAATTATAAGGCACAGGGGAGGTTAGGCAAAGATTAATAGATGGTGTGAATTTGGTTAGCCAGCGTCACATTTTGCTCAAAAATGCGACTAATAAGGTAGACAAACAAACATAAGATCGCTAGGTGAGGACCACCGAGATAACACACATAAGGAGATACCAAATGAAATCCATACATCGCTTTTTATTCCCCCTGCTTGCTCTGGCTGCGATTGCGCTCAGCGTCGCTGGTGTAGCCCTCGCTCGCGAAATGTCCGAAAGGGACCTTTTCAATGTGAGCGAAAGAGAAATCGAAATTACCGGAGTGGTTGAATCTTTTGTTGACAACACGCTGGTAATCGATGGACAGGCCATCGTTGTCCCTGTCTCCGCTGAAGTTAAGGGCGAGATCGTAGTGGGTCAGGTAGTCAAAGTGCATGCCCTGGTGGGTGACAATGGCACGTTGACCGCCCGCGAGATCGAGCCGGCTATGCCAGGCATGTTTGGGGATGATGATCTGGATGACGACAGTGCCAATATCAACGGTGATGACGACCTGGACGATGACCTGAATGATGACAGTGCCAATATCAACGGTGATGACGATGATGACGACCTCTTTGATGATGTAGACGACGATCACGGCGCCAATATCAACGGTGATGATGACGACGATGATGATAATTCCGGCAGCAGCTCCAACTCTGGGCATGACGACGACAACGATAACGACAACTCAGGCCATGACGATGACGATGACAACGATAACTCTGGGCATGATGATGACGACGACAATGACAATTCCGGACATGACGATGACAATGACAACTCCGGGCATGACGATGATGACGATGACAACGACAACTCTGGGCGCGGCGATGACGATGATGATGATTAAGATAAAATAGCAAACCTACCCAAACCCAAAAAAAGAATGGGGCGGCAAAACCGCCCCATTCTTTTTTGGCTTTATAATACGGGCATGTCCATCCGTATTCTGGCATCAGAAGTGGCCTCGCAGATCGCGGCTGGTGAAGTTGTGGAGCGTCCGGCATCCGTAGTGAAGGAGCTTGTCGAAAACGCTCTGGATGCTGGGGCGCAGCGTATTAACATTACCGTTGAGGAGGCGGGCCGACGCCTGATCGAGGTGGCCGACGATGGCAGCGGCATACCTGCAAAAGAGCTGCCACTGGCAGTGGAACGGCATGCCACCAGCAAGGTGAGTAGTGCTGAAGACCTAATCCACATTACCACCCTGGGTTTTCGCGGCGAAGCCCTGGCCTCGATCGGTTCGGTGGCGCGCCTTTCGCTTACGACCCGTGTGCAGGACTCAGCTGAGGGAGCACACCTCCGAGTAGAGGGAGGCCGAATGGGGGAGTTGCAGCCTGTCGGCGCGCCTGTGGGCACGCTGGTGCGGGTGGAAGAGCTTTTCTACAACGTGCCAGCCCGATTGAAGTTTCTCAAGAGCGACACCACCGAGCGGCGCCAGATCGACTCTCTGGTGACCCGCTATGCCCTGGCATTCCCGCGGGTTCGTTTCCAGTTGCGCCAGGATGGGCGTTTGTCTCTGCAGACCAGCGGCGACGGCGACCGCCGGGCTGTGCTGGCTGCCCTGTACGGGGTGGACACCGCCCGCCAGATGCTCGAGGTTTTAGCGGAAGACGACAACCTGCACATTGGCGGCTTTATCAGCCCCGTAGCCCTGACACGATCTAACCGGCGGGAGATTTTGTTCTTTATCAATCGCCGTCCGGTTCAGGATCCAAGCTTGACCGCAGCTCTTGTGCAGGCCTACCACACGATGTTAATGGTGGGTCGTTACCCGCTGGCAATGCTCTTTTTGGATATGCCTCCCGAAGCCGTGGACGTGAACGTGCACCCTACCAAGGCCGAGGTGCGCTTCCGCGATACCAGCCGGATGTTCGCGGCGGTACAACGCGCCGTGCGCCGTGCATTGCTGGCGCATACCCCGGTCCCAGAGTGGAAGCCGACCAGCGCCTTCCCGGTTACTGGTGAAGGTTTTGGGAGCGGGGATGAGACTACAAGGTCAGCGCCAACTATCCCGCATCCGGCAGCGCCCTCGCCGTATCCTCCCCCAACTATGCAGCCCTCACAGCCGCTACCCGGCACGCCACCCCCGATTTTACGCTTGGTTGGTCAGGTAGCATCGGCCTATTTGGTGGCTGAAGGTCCCGATGGCCTATATCTGATCGACCAGCACGCAGCCCATGAGCGTGTCTTGTTTGAACGCATGCTGGCTCAGCGAGAAGCTGTCCAGGGCAAGCCGCTGCCTGGACAGACCCTGCTAGAGCCGGCTACGGTGGAACTGCCGCCAGCAGCGGCGCGCGCGCTGGAAGATCAATTGCCCTTGTTGGGGAGCTTGGGATTTCAAGTGGAGGTATTTGGGCCGGGTACATTTCTGGTGCGCGCAATTCCGGCTCTGCTTGCGGGAATGGACGCTACGGGAGCACTGCGCGTGCTGGTGGAAGACTTTGAAGAAGACGAGACACCGTTACAGACCGAAGTTGAGGCGCGCCTGATCGCTCGGGTATGCAAGCGGGCTGCGGTTAAAGCCGGCCGCACCCTGGCGCCTGACGAGCAGCGCGCCTTGCTGGATGACCTGCAGGTCTGCCGCTCACCGCGCACATGCCCGCATGGTCGACCGACCATGATCCACCTTTCGGTGGACTTGCTAGAGCGCCAGTTTGGTCGCCGGGGGGCACGCTAGACCGACAAATACCATCAGGAAATTGTCAGGTTTGATCTAGGGAGGTTGTAATAAAATAAATTCACGCGCAACTGGGATTGAACTTGCGCAAAACTCAGTGTTAGGGTTTATAATAATTACATTGGGATATTAGAATAAGCAAGTCAATAGGGTTGATATTAATCTCCTAACACCGACCGAATTTATTAGTAGTTGTGTTTGTCATTTAATGGTAGTCATGTCAATTCGTTTGGCTTGATTCCTCGAAAAGGCGAACCTGCTGCAAAGTGGGGGCGCAAAGTCATGGGTCTGTCTCTTGCAGATCGCCAGGCTGCCGAAGGGAATAAAACCTTCGGCAGTTGTTATTAGAGAAGGAGGTGATCTCACTCATTATTCGACCCGTGTTTTGTGATCAGGTGCTATACACACAACATATTTAAGGAGAAATATAGATGAAAGCCAAGACATTCCACATACTTCTGGTTTTGACATTACTTCTGGTTAGCATGGTGCCTGCGGTGATTGCCGCGCCAGCGGCTTCGCATGGCTTCGATGACAACCCTGAGTTTGTCCCGAAGGAGGATAACCGGCCCGATCCCCTTACCACCGGGAAAACTGAATTAAAGGAGCAGGCTCTTGAAGCCAAGCTTAATGGCAAAGCCTACGGGCGCACACATGAAGTGGCACGCGGCCAGTTCGTAGAACTTGCCCGCGAAGGTGAGGATCCCGTCTGGACTGTGCTTGGCGAGTTTAGCGATATGCCCCATAACGTCATGCCTGAACCCGACCGCAGCGTGGATAACTCCAACATCTGGACAGCAGATTTCAGCCGGGATCACTATTTAGAGCTGCTATTCGCCGAGGGAGCTGGGGTCAACTCGATGCGCCAGTATTACATCGAGCAGTCTACCAACCGTTACACGGTTCACGGTGATGTGACTGACTGGGTCCCAGTACCTGGTGTTGCAGCATCTTACGACGATGACTTCGCAAGCCCGTTGGGGGGGAATCAGGTATGGTATTTCCTGATCGATTCACTCAATGGCTGGTATGACATGCAGATTGCGGCTGGCAAGACACCAGCTGAAATCGACGAGTATCTCAGCGGGTTCGATGTCTGGGATCGCTATGATTGGGATTTGGATGGCATTTTCGATGAGCCTGACGGCTACATTGACCACATGCAATTCGTGCATGCAGGACCAGGCAATGAATCTTGTTCTCCAGCGTGTGACGACTGGGCTATCTGGAGCCATAGCTGGTTTGCAT
>DATCYX010000368.1:0-13827 GCA_036526235.1 Anaerolineales bacterium
ACCCCCTTAAGTACAAGTGTGAAATATGTTTTTCGCGGCCCTGCTGGGATTATTTTGCCATACTTGGTAGATTGTATTCTTTAGGTTCTGACTCCCTAGGAGATGCACGATATATCCTGTTGGAGACGGATGATGGCTGGCGTCGCTCACCCTAATCTCCCTATTTTCCGTTACGATCTTGCCATTAAATAACACGTGAGCAGGTATTTCCGTCCACCTACTCACGTGTGGTTTTTTGTACACTTGATGGAGCGAATTAAAACATCAAGTCATTAACTTTCTTGATCGTTTCTGGTCCAGGGCGCAGGCGGCTTTCGGTAAGACGATTAAGCGGTGTCTCAGGCAGGTTGTAGAGATCGAGCAATGACTTTTGATTCGTATCGATATAGATCAGTCCAGTCAGCAGCCAGTTCTTGCGGTTTGCCTCCTCTAATAGACGCATCGCCTCAGACCGGTCGGTGGGATCGTAGTCATGCTCTAACTTTTTCAAGATCACCGAAGAACCATCATGCATGGTCACCTCAATGATCTCGCCAGTTCTGTAGTCCACCATGATCTCCTCAGCTGGTGGGACAAAAGAAAGCTCGTGCAAAGCGACCTCATGTTCTCTGCCCCAACTGTAAGAATGCATGGCGGAGTCCTGGTTATTGAAGGTCACACACGGGCTGATGATGTCCAAAACAGCGATACCGTTATGGCTTAAGGCAGCCTTGATCAGCTCTTTAACTTGCTTGGGATCACCCGCAAAGGAGCGACCTACAAAGGTGGCGTTCCCAACCAGAGCTTCCCAGGCAATGTCCACCGGCATATAGGGGTTGGTGCCCTGACTCTTAAGTGTCAGGCCTACCTCGGCAGTGGCCGAGAATTGTCCCTTGGTCAGACCATAAACGCCATTATTCTCAACGATGTACACCATGCGCAGATTGCGGCGTAGGATATGCTTGAACTGACCCATGCCGATGCTGGCAGAGTCGCCGTCTCCACTTACGCCCAGGCCATGTAGCGAATGATCGCCAAACATGGCACCGGTCGCTAAAGAAGGCATGCGCCCATGCAAGCCATTGAACCCGTAGGAGCGATTCAGAAAATAGGTGGGGCTTTTGCTGGAACAGCCAATACCGCTGAATTTAACAATATCTTCCGGCAGGATATCCAACTCGTAACAAGCGGCGATAATCTGGCTGCTGATTGAGTTGTGACCACAGCCCTGGCACAGTGTACTTTGACCACCGCGGTAGTCTGCTTTACTCAAGCCAATCAGGTTTACATTTGGTGCGGGTGCTGTCTTCTGGGCAGTCATCTTATCTATCCTCCTGCTCATGCAAATCTTCTTTTTCAAGAACCATATTACGTACCCGAGCGGCAGTCAGGGGTAGGCCATCATGATAAGCCAGCGAATGCAATTTGACCACGACATCAGTATAATCGAGAGAGAGGAGCTGATGCATTTGACCGTCACGGTTCAATTCAACCACGTAGTTACGTGGGTGGGACCGGATGAATTCACCAACCTCATCTGGAAAGGGCAAGGCCCTCACGCGCATGAAATCGGTCTTAATGCCCCTCGTCTTATGCAATTGATGGCGGGCTTCGAGAATTGCAGCCTCGGTGGAGCCGAAACCGATCAGTCCTATTTCCGCTCCATCCATCAAATCAAAAATCGGAGAGGGCACATATTTGCAGGCAGTCTCGAATTTGCGCTTCAGCCGCTCCATCATGTTATGCCATTCGTCTGGATCTTCGGTGTAATGGGCGTACTCATCATGTCCGGTTCCACGTGTCATATAGGCGGCCTGCGGATGACGGTTACCAGGTAAGGTGCGGTAAGGGATACCATCACCGTCAACATCCTTGTAGCGCCCCCATTGACCGTTCAGTTTCTTCAGGTCTTCTTCCCAGAGAACTTTGCCTCGATCCATGGGTTTGTCCGGGTACTGAAATGGGCGTGTCATCCAATTATTCATACCCAAATCCAGATCAGATAGCACAAAGACAGGTGTCTGCAAGCGCTCAGCGATATCAAAGGACTTCCATCCAAACTCGAAACACTCCGACACCGTGCCAGGTAGTAAGATAACCTGGTTTGTATCACCGTGGCCCATAAAGTATACAAAGGTCAGGTCGCCCTGCATTGTACGGGTCGGTAAGCCAGTGCTTGGACCCACACGTTGCACATCCCATACGACTATCGGTACTTCCGAATAATATCCCAGACCAGCATATTCGGTCATCAAGCTTAATCCCGGGCCGGAGGTGGACGTCATCGCTCGCAAACCGGACCACCCTGCCCCAATCGCCATGCCGATAGCTGCTAATTCATCTTCGGCCTGGACGACGCCAAAGGTATTCTTACCCGTTTCCGGGTCTTTGCGCAGTAAGTGAAGGTACTCTGCCAGCGACTCCGCCAGGCTGGATGCGGGGGTAATCGGATACCAGGAGACGAACTGCACCCCTCCAAAGATAGAGCCTAAAGCAGCGGCGGTGTTTCCATCAGCCATAATGTAGTCTGTTGTGGCATCCATTGGCTCAACGCCGAAGGGATCCGTCTTTTCTAGATTCTGAGCCGCCCAATTGGCCGACGCCTGAACCACCTCCCAGTTCATTTCAATGGGTTTAGTTTTGCCTTTAAAATGAAAGCTGATTGCTTGATAGATCTTATCCAGATCAATGCCCAGCATTTGCGCCAAAATGCCCACATAAACCATGTTAGCGACATAATCCCTCAAGCTTGAAGGAGCGCCAGACTCCCGGACAATTTGTTTTACCGGCATTGCGTACGACACAATGTCGTCTCGGTTGACCGACATCTTGATGTCATCGGCATAGAAAAAGACGCCCCCTGGTGAAACATCGGCCAAATCTCTGGAAAAGGTGGCCGGGTTCATGGCCACAACGATCTCATGCTCTTCCCTCCGGGCCAGAAAGCCATCCTTGCTCACGCGGATGGTGTACCAGGTCGGTAAGCCCTGAATGTTCGATGGGAAAAGATTTTTCCCTGAAGTTGGGATACCCATCTTAAAAAGGGCGCGCAAAATAGTGAGATTGGAAGTTTGGCTTCCCGAACCATTGACCGTGGCAACGGTGATCGAGAAATTATTTATCCGATCCTCGGTCTCAGCACGGGATTCCTCTTCGGCAAGCGTAGTTAATGCAGTCATCACTACTCCTTGAGATGAACTAATTACTTTTCTGTGATTGAATTTCCCATCAACACCGATAACGGGCGATGGTGTAATAGGTCTGTATGCTCCACTAGAGCCTGATAGCCGCCATCAAAATCACCGCAGCATATCGCATCCACCATGCGTCGATGATATTCCCATACTTCTTGCAGGTAATCATAGCCAGCGTAAAGATTTAAACCAACAGCTTCATATGCCTGCCAGTAGGCTTCCAAAATACCCAGCACAAAAGGATTTTGCAGCCTGCTATAGATACATATATGTAACTGGCGGTGTTCGCTGTGAGGGATCTGGATTTGAGGGCCTTGTAATTTTTCCAAAGCGTTTGCCACCAGCCTTTGAAGCTCAAGGTGATCTTGCGGCGTAAGCAAACGGACAGCCTGGTGCCAGTAAGCAGCTTCCAGGTGATTACGTAGCTCGGCAAAGGCATCAAAGTAGGCATGATCTAGCTCAACAGCGTAGCCCAGGCTCTGCCATACGGCGGGAAAAAAGGCGTAAGCTTTGCGGCGGATACCAGTACGTGGCCTCACATCCACCAATCCCAACGCCTTGGCAACTTCCAGTTGCTCGCGCAACCGGGCCACGCTGATCTCCAATTTTGAACTGAGCTCAGTCAAAGAAGGAACCCGCCCCGAGTCCTCTTCTCCATTAGGGAGAGATATCAGGAACTGTAAAAATTCAGAAGGTGGGCGTGTGCGAGCCATAGCATACCTTTAGATTATTCATATTATACGCATTAATCTGATGATTATAACTAATGAGAATCTTATCATGCTATCTAACGCGAGTCAAGCAACACAGGCTATTCGAAGAGAATGGGGAGCTCTTGGAGTGCCCTAGCCAGCCGTGTACCATGCCAGGTGATCAAGCTGCCGTCTATAGGATATACTCTCCCGCCTTGCACTGCCTGGGTATCTGCCAATTGGGCGATTAATTCATCACGGTCGTTGTTTGTAAAAGCGTATGGCTCGTTAGGAAGCAAGATCAGCTCAGGATTGGAAAGACGGATCTCTTCCAAACTTAGCCTCGGATACCGCGTGTCCCACCCGTCAGAATCTTGTGGTTCAGCTAAGCCCAAGTCTGCCTCGAGAGGGTAGCGCCGTTCACGGTCCGAAAAAACATTTTCTCCCCCAAGTGTCAGAAGCAAGTCATGTGGATAGGTATGGCGATTGAATGTCATCCACCATGGCAAGCCTGCGCTTGTCTTTTCGTACCAGATGGGACAAAAATAGCGAAGAGGTGCTCGCTGTTGGGCGGCTTGCTGGGCCCAATCCAGAGCGACTTCCAGGCTTTCCACCCGTGCAGCCGCCAATCTGCTGTGAAACACGCCCGCCAGTATCCAAAGTAAATCCAATGCCTCGCGGACCGTCTTAGGAAACGTCACCCAAACCAGGATGCCAGCCGCTTCCAGCTCTTCGACCGTCCGGCGAGTGTTCTCCTCCCAGTTCACAAGGATTAATTCAGGCTGCAACGCGATAATCTCGTCCACTCGGGGGTTTTTTGGACCACCCAAGCGTGGCAGATCTACCAAATGCTCAGATGGGTGCACACAGTAATCCGTAACACCCACTACCACCTCGCCAAAGCCCAACTCGAACAGGCTTTCCGTCAAAGATGGCACTAATGAAACTACCCTCTTCGGAGGGTTTTCAAAATGCCTGCTGAGCCAAAGGCCATTTTCCTTATCAACAGGATGATTGTCCATGTCTCCAACAGTGTTTATCACCACAACTCACCATATACGCTGCTTGTCTAAAGTCCTTTTGCCTGAGGGCTTGACACAAGCTTCATGCTCCCATATGAGCTGCAACAGCCGCGGACATCAATGCCGCGGCGCGTGGAAGTGCGTCCTCGTCAATATTGAAACTCGGGTGGTGGTGAGGCGCGTTCAAGCCTTTTTCGACATTGGCAGTTCCGATAAACATGAAACAACCAGGAATATCTTGCATCATGAAAGCCATATCCTCCGAGACCATCGATCTATAGTCGAGATCCAAGGGGTTATTTGGCCACAATCGGCGAGCAGTTTCTTGGACACCCTGAGTTAAACTCAAATCGTTGACCACCGCCGGCGTAATCGACGCGATCTCCACTTCAGCCCGACAATCCATTGCAGCAGCTACACCTTCCACCACCTGCCGGAAACGTTCCAGCACCAGCTGGCGCACCGAAGGCACAAACGTGCGGATTGTCCCCATCATCTCCACGACCTGCGGAATTACGTTGAATGACTCTCCACTACGAAAAGTAGTTACACTGATCACAGCCGACTCAAGCGGCGGGACATTGCGAGCGACGATCCCCTGTAATGCGGTGACGATATGCGCCCCAGCCAACACAGGGTCAACTGTCAGGTGAGGTGAAGCCCCATGCCCACCTTTTCCAATGACCCGCACTTTGAAAATTTCTGAAGCAGCCATCACAGGACCAGGGCTAATCCCCAGCCAGCCGATGGGCTTCTCGTTCCAAAGGTGCAACGCTAGAGCGAAATCAGGTCTCGGAATCTCCAGCGCGCCATCCGCGACCATTGCCAGAGCCCCACCCAACCCCTCCTCGGCGGGTTGAAACACGAATTTGACAGTACCTGCCAACTCCTGGCTGTGGGCTTGCAGCAGACGCGCCACGGTTAGACCAACAGCAGTATGCCCATCATGACCACAAGCATGCATAACACCCAAGTTTTGTGAGGCGTAATCCACTTCGCTCTCTTCAACGATTGGCAGTGCATCCATATCAAAGCGCACCAGAACCACCGGGCCGGGGCGCTTACCCTCCAGCAGGGCGACTACACCGGTCTTGCCAACCCCAGAGACGACTTCCAACCCTAGTTCTGCCAGCTCTTTAGCAACGATCCCTGCTGTGCGCACTTCTTGAAAACCCAGCTCGGGGTGACGGTGAAAATCACGCCGAAGGGATCGGGTATATTCAAACAAATTTTCCGCTTCTTTAAGAAAATCACTCATGGACATAAAAAAATTAGACCCTAAAAGCTTGCTTGCTTTTAGGGTCTTCCTTTTCGGATTAACGGTTTTTGTGGCCACGACCCATCTTGCGAGGTTGGGTGGGCTCCTTTTTCTCCTTGCCGCAATCGCACTGCCCGCCCTCGTGTTTATCACAGGGTGCCTGCGATTTTCTACGCAGAGCTTCCAATTCATCCCAGGGTTGAAGCTCAGCCTGCGGAAATTCCTGCTGAAACCCTCGATCCAACTCAACCAAGACAGACTCCTTGAGCGGGTAGATATCCAACACCTTCCCCTCACCTTGGGGTGTAACCACACGCTTATTGCGTTTGGGGAGTTGTTTGCGGGCTTCCACATACTGCTCATATTCATACACCAGACAGCAACGCAACCGCCCGCACATACCTGTAATCTCCGATGGGGTGAGGGAGATACCCTGCTCCTTTGCCATCTTTATCGATATAGGGCTGAACTCGGTCAGGAACATCGAGCAACAACGGTTTACCATACCGCAAGCCCCCATGCCACCCAGGATCTTGGCTACATCTCGAGGACCGATGAGACGCATTTCCACACGGGAGCGCGGGTACATGCGCTGCATGGCGGAACGCAGCCTCTTTGTATCGATCTTAGTTTCCGCCTCAGTGCTATATAGAATGGATAAGCGTGATCCATCGAACGAGAAATCAGCCCCAACGATCTTGACGCCATCAAGCTTTACCTCAGCTGCCTTTGCACGGCAGTTGATTGTGACTTCCAGCTCTTTCTTCTGCCAAATCTGGCGCAATACCAGATCGCGCGGAGTTGCGCGGCGCTGGATAGATTTCCAGTTGCCTTCGGGTGGAGGCTGTGGATCTTCCAGGATCTGTACTACCTCACCCAGTTGGGCGCCGCGACTGGTCTCCACCACCGCCTGGTCGCCAACCTGCAAGTCTGGAAATCTGCTGGCATCGAAGTGGTAGACCTTACCAATTTTTTGAAAACGTATACCGACAATAATGGGAGCCATAATAATTAGCCACTATAGAACAGTTGACGGCTAGTATAAACCGGTTGCCGCCAACTGACAACTACAATCCTGCAACATGAAATAATCTAGCCGATTAAATTGATCGGGATAAAGCTTCCTTGCTGCATGGCAGCCACACTGATTTTAGCAGCAATATCCATCGCCACACGGGTGAGGGCGCTTGCAACCGCAGATTCAGGGTGGGAGATAGTCACTGGCGTGCCATTGTCGCCTCCAGCACGCACTGACGGATCCATGGGAATAGCCCCAATAAAAGGCACGCCCGACTCTTGCGCCAGCCGCTCACCTCCACCGCTCCCAAAGACATCTACTCGGTTGCCATCGGGAAGCTCCAAATAGCTCATGTTCTCGACAACGCCAAAGATGGGAACATCTAACTGGCGGAACATCTCCAAGCCACGGCGAGCGTCATCCAGTGATACCTGTTGGGGCAAGGTAACGATGACGCCTCCGCTCAATGGCAAGGACTGGGCCAAGCTCAATCCAGCATCACCAGTCCCTGGAGGCAAGTCGATGATCAGGTAATCCAGCTCGCCCCAATTGACATCGGTGAGGAATTGGCGGATAGCGGAGTGCAGCATGGGTCCACGCCAGATTAGCGGCTGGTCGGGCTTGACCAGAAAACCGATTGACATCACCTTGACACCAAACGCCTCAGCGGGCTGTAGCTTGTCGGCTTGCGCAGCGGGCAGCTTCTGCAAGCCCATCATCGTGGGCACGTTCGGGCCATAGATATCTGCGTCCAGCAATCCCACACGGGCGCCGCTCTGCGCCAGGACTACGGCTGCGTTGACAGCTACCGTGGTCTTTCCTACCCCGCCTTTGCCCGAGGCAATTGCCACTGCATTGCGGATGGGCAGATCCAGCAGCCCGCGCGGCCGTCCATCGCTGGGCACATTGGCAGACATCTGGATATCTACCTCGCTCACGCCAGGCAAAGTCGCAACTGCCGAACGCGCATCCTGCTCTATCTGGGATCTCATCGGACAGGCAGGTGTCGTCAACATAACAGTAAAACTAACCCTGTCCCCGTCAATTTTCAAATCGCGGATCATATTCAAAGAGACCAAGTCGCGGTGTAGCTCCGGCTCTTGAACTTTGCCGAGCGCCTCCAAAACCGCCGCCTCAGTCACAACACTTTTTCCCATAATATCCATCCTATAAACTAGTCGATCTGCCTGCAGCCATCAACTATGCTTGTGCCTTGCGAGCTGCTTTCGCTGCCTCGGCGGCTGCACGTGCCTCTTCCTCGCGGTTATAGTTCGTTGGGCGGATGGAGGCATAATAAGACACCGGCTTCATCAATTTATCTTTATCGAAAATATTATGCTGGTGGCGATCGTACACCGCTAATTCGTAATCGTGATCCATTTTGATCGCATCAAAGGGACAATACTCAGAACAAAATCCACAGTTCATGCAAATATCCACGTCGATGTAGAACTCTTTGGGCTCTGGAACTGGACGCCCGGTATTGGGGTCAGACGTGCGCACAATCCAGATACACTGCGGAGGGCAAACCTTAGCGCAAATACCACAAGAAGTGCAGCGTTCAACGATATCGCCATTTGTGCCCTCTTCATAGAGCAAGAAGGGAATATAGCGAAACTCTTCTGGCACTGGCAGCTTCTCTTCGGGATACTGAACTGTGAAAATGCCGCGCGTCTTGTTGCTCTGGCGATGGGCTATGCCCTCTTGGGTGTAGTAACGCTTACCCCACCAGCGCAAATCTTCCAGGTATGTGTCCACGAAGCGCCTCAGGGTGACGCCTAATCCTTTTAAAATTCCATTTCCGTCCATAATATCTCCAATATCACCGATCTGTTTCACCCAGGACGATATCTATCGAGCCCAGGATTGCTACCACATCGGCAATCTTGTTGCCTATACACATGGTCTCCATTGCCGTTAAGTTGATGAAAGAAGGGGCGCGCACATGATATCGCCACGGGTTAGGCTTTCCGTTGGAAATAACGTAATAACCCAGCTCACCTTTCGGACCCTCTACGCGCCCGTAAGATTCACCAGCCGGTACGCGCACCTGATACTGTGGTTTGCCTTCCTGGATCGACCCTTCGGGCAGGTCGCGCAGCGCCTGTTGCAGGATGCGCAAGCTTTGGCGAATCTCATCCATGCGTATCAGGTAGCGATCGTAAACATCGCCATGGTAGCGGACAGCCACATCAAATTCGAAGCGGTCATAGATGCTGTAAGGATCAGCCCGGCGCACATCATAAGGAACACCTGAAGCACGCAGCACTGGGCCACATGTTGCATAAGCAATGGCTTGTTCAGGGGTAAGGACGCCCACTCCTTCGCCACGCGTGCGGATGATCTCGCTGTTTGTAAGATAGGTATCCATCTCATCTACCTTGCGCGGCAAGCGCTCATACACTATCTCACGGATTTTCTCATAGACGCCTTCAGGCAGGTCACGCGCCACGCCACCGAAGCGGAAGTAATTGCACATCATGCGCGAGCCAGAGACCGCCTCGAAGATATCTAAGATTAGCTCTCGTTCCTGAATAAAGTAGAGAGCGGGGGTGAAGTACGCGCCCAGGTCATTTAGTAAAAAGCCAATCGCCCAGACATGGTTGCTGATACGGGTCAACTCTGCCATGATGACGCGCAGGTATTCTGCCCGCTCAGGGGGTTTAATCCCCATCAACTTCTCTACAGCCAAAGCATAACCGAAGTTATTGCTCATTGAAGAGAGGTAGTCTAAGCGGTCGGTGAATGGCATGTTATGCAGAAATGTATTGCGCTCACCGATCTTCTCATGATTACGATGCAAATACCCCATCACTGGCTTGAGGCTGAGCACCGTCTCGCCATCGAGTGTAACCACTATGCGGAAAACGCCGTGCGTGGATGGGTGTTGGGGTCCCAGATTTACGACCACTTGGTCGGTCTTCATGCCTGATTCGGAATCTGTGTATTCAAATTTCGCCAGGCTGTTGTACAGGGCAGATTCCCCTTCCGGGACCCAACCCTCGGGATCAAAACCAGCGGGGTAATCTACATTCGTTTTAAATGGGTTCTTGTCCTCAATCCTATAGACATGCCCATCGGGCCAGCGGCTCTTAAAGGGTTTCCCATCCTCCTCGTAATAAGCCTCGCGCCAGTCTTTTTGCAGAGGATGACCTTGAAACCCCTCCCAGGTGAGGATGCGGCGCAGGTCGGGGTGATTCGTAAAACGAATGCCCATCAAATCCCACGCCTCGCGTTCCTGGTACTCAACTCCGGGGTAGACTTCCACCAGAGACGGAATCAAGGGATTATCACGTGGCGTTTGAGCTTTGAGCACCAGTCCAGAGCCACCCGTGCTTCGATAGAAATGGTATACCGCTTCCAGTATGCCTTCTGGCAAGTAATCCACGCCAGTGACCGAGGACAGATAGTCGTAACCAAACTCGTCGCGCAGGGCTGTAGCAACCTCTACCAATTTATCGGTTTGTACGATGTAACCCTCGTAACCTTTGCGAGTATCGGGGGTGATAATCTCTGGGAAACGCGTTTCCAGTGTATCTTTAGCAGTAAGAACTTGTTCGCTCATCGTTAGTCTCCACTTCACGCAGTTTCTTCAGCCTGGCTAGCCGCATCGGAGGCACGTTCGAGCTTCTCCTGGGCATAGGATTTGATCAGGTCGTACTGGCGCGGATCCATGATATCCGGGCCAAGCACTGGGATCGGCACCATCTCGTTACCCTCTTTTTGGTACCAGCGCACTTGCTTGATCGACTGTGTATCGATTTTCTTTTGCAAGGTGATCAAGCCATTCAGCAAGGCCTGGGGGGTAGGTGGGCAGCCAGGAATATATACATCCACGGGTATATAGTTATCCACTCCTGAGACCACGGTATAGCCCTCTTTAAACGGTCCTCCACCAGAGGCGCACGCACCCATCGCAACCACGTATTTGGGTTCTGGCATCTGGTTATACAAGCGCACGATGGTGGTGATCATTTTCTTGGTCACTGTGCCCGAGACAATCATCATGTCCGCCTGGCGCGGGCTGGGGCGCATGACCTCCATGCCGAAGCGAGCAAGATCATAGCGACTGGCGGCGGTGCAGATCATCTCAATCGCGCAACACGCCAGGCCAAACATCATCGGCCAGATGGAGGAACGCCGACCCCAGTTATAGATTTTATCCAGGGTGGTAATGGCTACCTGTCCCTGCAATTCAGGCGGGATATCGTAGCCTTGGGTGTTGAGCTCTTCACTCATAGGGGGTTTACCTCCTCATACCATGCTTGGTAAATTGCGGTCAGGATGGCATCATTAGCCAGCTCCGGATCATCGCTAAATTCAGGCAAACTAGTCGTCCAGCGATAGATCATACCTAGCGAAATGTCCTCTACACGCGTCTCTGGATGGCGCTCGATCAACAGCAAGGCGATCGCATAAGTATCTTCCCAGGTGAGCGTGAGATCTAATGGCATTCCGCATAATTATATCGTAGAACGCAGATCCGTCAACCCAGATTAAAGAAAATATATGTTTACAAAAATCACTTGGACAGCTATAATCTCATTGATGACCAGCACCCGAAAGCTGATTTTAGACTATCTACAAATCAAGCCCTTCGCCACTGCGGCTGAGCTGAGCCATGCGCTGAAGATGACCACTGCCAATGTGCGTCATCATGTGAACGTGCTGATGGAGGAAGGTGCAGTCGAAGTCATAGCCCAGCAGCCGCCTCAGGGTCGTGGACGCCCGGCTCATCTTTACAACCTTACCCAACAGGCGCACCGGCATAACCTAGACGGCTTGGCCAGCGCCATGCTAAAAACCTATCTTTCCAATAAGGCTCCTGAATATCAATCTGCCTCGCTCAAGCAGATCGCTAAAAACATGGCATCTACCGCAAATCTTAAGCCTGCGACTAGCCTGCCCCAACGGCTGTTCCAAGCTGTGCACCGCATGAATGAAATAGGCTACCAGGCACGCTGGGAGGCGCATAGCGAGGCCCCGCATCTCATTCTGGGGCATTGCCCTTATGCCGCAATCTTGCCAGAACACCCGGAGCTTTGCCAGCTGGACTCTTACCTCATCGAAGAATTATTGGGGGTGCCTGCCAGCCAGGCAAAGAAGTTAGCCCAGGATCTACGCGGCGCAAGGTACTGCTTGTTCATTGTGGGGAAAAGCAAATAGTCTGGTTATCCTGGGGAATGCAAATTCACCCCAGCCTGTCTGTTCGATTCATACAAATTCAAGTATAATCGGACTAAGTTCACCAATTTAGTTCACATCTGTCGCTGGGAGGGAAAGTCAAGGCCGCATTTGGTGGCTGGCTAATAGATGCACGATCAGGAGGAATATCTATGCCATCTCAACCGCCACTTGACCAAACTCAGTCATTAATGCAAGAAAGCTGGAATCACGGCAAGTTGGAAGCTATTGACAACCTATTTGCCGCAGAATTCACTCCTCACCATCCCAAAAACCCCGTACTTAGTCCAGCAGGTGTAAAACAATTTGTAACCTGCTTCCAGGAAGCCTTTCCCGACTTAGAGTTCGTCATCGAGGATATATTTTCTTCCGATGATCGCCTGGTCATCCGTTGGGAGATGCATGGCACGCACACGGGTCACCTCATGGGCATCCCCTCTACACGCAAATTCGCCCAGCTTACCGGCATCAGCATCTACCACCTTGTGGAAGGCCGGGTGGTGGAATCATGGGACCAGGTGGACATCCTCAGCCTGCTCAACCAGCTGGACGCTTTGCCACTGTAATTAACCCGGATTCTACGTCACCCACTCGATAAGTGAAAGGCTTACAAAAAAAATCGTCATTTCGGGGCAAAGTGAGATTGATCGCTGAAAAATGATCGAAAATGACGAAAACATAGGAGTTACGCATTTCACGAGGGAATAAGGGGTGCATCAGCAAGAACTATCCAACTTGATCACCTGTTTGAAGGAAAATGGGAGCAAAATCAATGAAACGTAGAATCCCGGTGAAACATGAAACCGTAACCGAAAGCGCCATCTTTCAGGGCCGGACTGTACTGGTTCAGGCTGACTACCTGGTCGTCGGTGCTGGTGCCGCAGGCATGGCTTTCGTGGATTCCCTCATCCACAACGCCGACGTCCACGTGGCCTTACTGGACCGCCGCCACAGCGCCGGCGGTCACTGGCTCGACGCCTATCCGTTCGTCAGGCTGCATCAGGCATCCGAGTTCTATGGCGTAGTCTCGACCCCGCTGGGCAAGGGCGAGCGCCAGGCCCACGGCCCGGAGGCCGGCATGCACCAGCGGGCTACCGCGCCAGAAATCGTGGCCTACTACGCACGCGTACTGGAGAGCATGGTCGCCAGCGGCAAGGTCACCTTCCACCCCAACAGCGAGTACATCGGCGGGCGACGCTGGATTTCCCGGCTGTCGGGACAGCATTTCGCTGTGCCGGATAGCTGCCGCGTCGTCAACGCCCACTATCTGGCACCGGACATTCCGGCGCAAACCCCCGCACCCTTCGGTGTTGCAGACGGCGTACACGTGATCCCGGTCAACGATCTGGTCAGGTTGCCTGAGATACCCGGTCAGTTCGCGATCGTGGGTTCTGGCAAGACGGCCACCGACGCCATCGTCTGGCTGCTCGACAATGGCGTGGATCCGGACAGAGTCTGCTGGCTACGCCCGCGGGACCCC
>DATCYX010000369.1:0-5704 GCA_036526235.1 Anaerolineales bacterium
CGTGGTCGTAAATCCTATGCGTGGATATTGGGTTTTTTTCAGGCGGGTATCTTCGTTGTGGCGATAAGCACTGTATTGCAGAACTTGGATAACCCGTTGAATCTGGTCGGATATGCGTCTGGGTTCGCCACGGGAAATGTGGTTGGATTGCTGATCGAGCAGCGCCTTGCGATTGGGCACATCTTGCTGAACATCGTCAGCCCCAGCCGTGGCACGGCCATTGCCGAGTATCTGCGCGGAGAAGGATACGCGGTGACTGAAATCCCGGCGCGCGGCAAGGACGGCATGGTCAGCCTGCTGTACTGCAATGTGCTGCGGCGCAATGTGGATCGGGTGAGGAAGCTGGTAAACGAAGTCGACCCCGAGGCATTTATCACGTCGGAAGACGTGCGCCCAGTGATGCGAGGCTTCTGGCGGGCATAGTTTTCCCTTCCGCTTTGACTCCTCTTTGGCCTGCGATCTCACAGGTGGGCAGAATGGACATTTTGATTCTCGATCACATATAGACATTTTTGAGAAATCTGCAATAATAAGTACAGCCAGCCTATAGGGCGATATTGGGGTTAGTGATTAATAATCGCTGACTGCTAATTTGTTGAAATTGGTTATGGGGTAGTCGTTAGGTACGGTGGCGTATTCCATATCTCTAAGATGGAGGTGAAAAAAATGAGAATACAGTTACCGCTTCTTGTGCTGATCGTAATTTTGTCTCTCAACGCGTGTACGTTGCCTATACCATTGCCCGGGGACATCCAGACAGCGATAATTAAAACCGAATCATCCAATCCAACATCTACAACTAATCCAGAACATGGTAATCCGCCCACTGAAGGACTAACTCGTACTTTAGAATCCACCCTTGCTACCTCTCTGCCACCAACCGTACAACCATCTCCGACCCCAACACCTGACTTGCGTGTGATTATCGGTAAGCCAGAGGACTATATTTTGCAGAAGGAAGATTTGCCAGATAAATATATCCTAAAGCCTGGATGGTCGACCCCCCACAATAATTCGGAGATATTGAGCGCCAGAGGCGTGAACGAGGGAACGGCCTACCTCGAAGCAACAGGACGAATTGGGGGTTGGATTGTTTACTATGATTTAGTTGAAAGCACGACGATTGCACCTGAGGTGATTGAGTCGTATCTTGTTATGTATGACAATGTTTATGGCTCGAAAATCGCTAAATCACCGGAGTGGGATACGATTGAAGAAAATCAGGAGATCATTGATATTGATTTGGTTCTAGGGGAATGGAATCGAGTGACAATCATGCGTGAAAGACAATCCAACGGCAAATATTATGTATGGTATGCGATCGAATTCATCTATCGCAACATATGGACGGAAGTCATGGCGGGGGGGATGGAATCTGACGTCCAACATGATTATGTCGAAAACGCTGCCAGGGTAGTTCTTGCCAAGCTCGAAACTGCACCGTTGGGTGAACCTAAATGAAGTCAACCAGACGCATTCGTCACGTCGGAGGATGTGCACCCAGTGAGGCGAGGATTATGGCGGGCCTAGGGTCTCACTGGTCATATCACAAACTGCCCATTTCTATACATCAGCTCGCCATCCACGCGGATCTCTGAATCCTGCCGCAGGTCGCAGATCATATCCCAATGGATGGAGCTCTTATTTTGGCTGCCGCTTTCCGGGTAGCCGGCGCCCAGCGCCATGTGGAAGGAGCCACCGATCTTTTCGTCCAGCAGGCTGTTATGGGAGAAGCGGTTGATACCGTAATTGGTGCCAATGGCGAACTCCCCGATATAGCGAGCACCGGCATCACTGTCGATCATCTTCAGCAAGAGATCCTCGTTCTTCTGGGCGCTAGCCTTGACCACTCTTCCTTTTTCGAACGTCAGCTCGATGCCTTCAACGAGGCGACCTTGATGCACGGCAGGATAGGTGTAGCGTACCCACCCTTCGGCGGTGTCCTCCACCGGCCCGGTAAAGATCTCGCCATCGGGCAGGTTATTATAGCCATAGCAATTCACAAATGTGCGTCCCTTGATAGAGAGCTTTAGATCCACATTTGGGCCGCGCAGCGCAACCTGGTCGTGGCCGGTGATCCAATCGATGATGCGCTGCTGATCACGCTTAACGCCCAGCCAGTAGGCAACCGGGTCTGGCGTGCCCTCATCGGCGTGGCAGGCGCGAAAGTAAAAATCCTGGTATTCATTGAACCCCATCTCGGCTTCCATGGCGTAGGCTGGGGTGGGGTAGAGCGTGCTCATCCAGCGCAGAGTGCCGTCAGCACCGCGGCGCATTTGAGTGGCAATCAAGGAAAACATGGCTTTCTGCCTGCGCGTCAGGCGGGCGGCATCTACGTTAGAGAGGGCGCGTGTGTTGGTCTCAGAGCGCAGCTTGATGAGCACATCGAATTCTTCAAAAGCCATCTTGTGGAAAAGCGGCACGAAGTCAAGCTGATCGTCGCTGGCGTGGGCGTAGTAGGCTTCGTTTTCTCCGGCGAAGTCCAGCAGCGCGTGGGGGTAACCCCCTCGCTCAAGCACCAGTTCGTACAATGCTCGCACAGCGGGCTCAGCCGCGGTGGTAGCGGTAATAGCTACCCGGTCACCAGGTTTTACCTGGGTGGAATGATCGATCAGGATTTGGGCAAATTTCTGTACGCGAATATCGGTCAATTCTGCGCTCCTCTCGCCAGATAGGAATGGGGGGATTATAACATCCGCAAGATACTTTACCCTGAGGTTATAATTGGATCATAGTCCCGGAGGTTACTCAGGAGGATTGGCAAGCATTATGCAGCTTAACACGAGTATTGAAGGCTACCTTAAGAGCAATCTATCCGCCTATCTGGACATATTGCACCAGATGGTGGAGATCAATAGCTTCACCGCAAACCCCGCTGGAGTAAACCGGCTGGGCGAGCTGACCGCGAAGGTCTTTTCGTCTCTCGGTTTCCAAGCGGAATATGTGCAATCGATCAACCCGCAGTTTGGAAGGCATCTTATCCTGACTCGTCAGGGGAAAACCCCGGAAAGTGGGGGAGCGGCATTTCCGGTAGGGATGGTCTCTCACTTGGATACGGTTTACAGCCCAGAGGAAGAGCAATTACACGGTTTCACCTGGCGTCCAGAGGGCAAGCGTATCTATGGGCCTGGAACGGTTGATATCAAGGGCGGCACTGTGATGATGTATATGGTGCTGGATGCGTTGAGGGAGTTGGCCCCGGAAAAGTTCGAGCAGATAACTTGGATATTGTTACTAAACGCCAGCGAAGAGACATTAGCTGTGGATTTCTCCGAGCTGTGCCTGAAGCGCTTGCCAGGGAACACCCTGGCATGCCTGGTATTCGAAGGCGGCACCAACGCCAGCCAGGTACTCCCTCTGGTGACAGCGCGCAAGGGCAGGGCGACCTACCGCGTAACAGTGGAGGGTAAATCAGCACATGCCGGGAATTACCACGCCAATGGTGCCAATGCGATCTTACAGATCGCCCACACCATCCAGAGGGTCGCCAACTTTACAGACTATGAAAAGGGGATTACCTTTAATGTGGGTACGGTAAGTGGAGGCTCGGTGATCAATCGTGTGCCGCATTATGCCGAAGCTAACGTGGAGATGCGCGCCTTTTCTCCGCAGGTTTTCGATGCGGGTATGGCTGCTATGCTGGCTTTGGATGGCACATCAGAAGTTGCCAGCGCCGATGGATATAACTGCAAGGTCAGTGTAGTCCTGGAGGAGAAGACCGCTCCCTGGCCTTCCAACCCAGGCACGCAAAAGCTCTTCGATTTGTGGGAGAGGGCTGCCCACTCTCTTGGAATGCGGCTGGCACAAGAACAGCGCGGTGGGCTAAGCGATGGAAACATGCTCTGGGAGCATTTTCCCACCTTGGATGGATTGGGTCCTGCGGGAAACAATGCTCATTGCTCAGAGCGCAGCCCAGATGGCAGCAAAGATCAGGAGTATGTGCTGGTGAGCTCGTTTACGCCTAAGGCATTGTTGAATACCACGGCAATCCTGAGTTTGCTCGAAGGAAACTCTGAATGAAACAACTCCTGCAAAATATCCGCAGCGGAGCTACCGAAGTGGAAGATGTGCCTGTGCCCTCACCCAAGCCAGGTACAGCCCTAGTTCAGACGGGGGCTTCGCTGGTTTCTGCGGGTACGGAGCGCATGGTGGTGGAGTTCGCAGAGAAGTCTCTGCTCGGCAAGGCGCGCTCGCGGCCCGACCTGGTGCGCCAGGTTATAGACAAGGCCCGGCGGGAGGGCTTGCTCAGCACCATAGGAGCTGTCTTTAATCGTCTGGAGCAGCCTATGCCCCTGGGCTACTCGTCAGCGGGCACCATCGTAACCTTGGGTGAGGGATTGCAGGGTTTTCAGGTAGGGCAGCGAGTGGCCTGCGCCGGTGGTGGGCATGCTGTGCATGCTGAGTATAACGTGGTTCCGCAAAACCTGCTATCTGCCTTGCCAGATGGGGTGGATTTCGAATCGGCGGCGTTTACTACATTGGGTGCTATTGCGATGCATGGCTATCGCCTGGCGGAAACCCAGATTGGCGAAAGGGTGGCGGTGATTGGGCTGGGTCTGCTCGGTTTGCTGGCGGCGGGCATCGCCAGGGCGGCAGGCTGCATGGTTCTGGGGATTGATTTGGATCCAGGCCGGGTGGCCTTAGCCCATCAGATGGGCATTAAAGGGGTATTGCGGGATCAGGCGGAAGAGACGGCGGGTGCATTGACTCGCGGGAAGGGGATGGATGCTGTGTTGATCTGCGCTGATACGCCGTCGGCGGACCCGGTAGAGCTGGCAGGCGCTATCGCCCGCGACCGGGGGAAAGTGGTTGCGGTTGGGTCTGTCGGACTGAAGCTGCCGCGCAAGGTTTATTATGAGAAGGAGCTTTCTTTCATCAACTCTCGTTCTTACGGGCCAGGGCGCTATGACCCAACTTACGAGCAGGAGGGACAGGATTATCCCATAGGCTACGTGCGCTGGACCGAGGGGCGAAACATGGAAGCTTTTGTCGAACTGCTAGCGTCATCCCGCCTGGATGTAAAGCCTTTGATCACACATCGCTTCCCTATCGAGCGTGCCCCAGAAGCCTATGAGCTGATCACTGGCAAAGCCAAAGAGCCATTCCTAGGCGTTATTTTGACCTATCCAGGAGCTTCAGAGAGCAGTATCTCCCTTTCAAGTGCTCCAGCCTCGCGCATCATACAATACGAAGTGCGTGAGGCAGGGCAAGTAAGCAGTGTGAAGCTGGGGGTATTGGGAGCTGGGAATTTCGCCTCGGTGGTGATGCTACCTGTGCTCAAAAAGATGGCAGGAATCGAGATGCTGGGCGTGGCCTCGGCATCCGGCGTCAGCGCAGCGCAGGCAGCCAGGCGCTTTGGTTTTCGATATGCTACCAGCCAAGAGAGCGACGTGCTCAGCGATCCTTCGATCAATACGGTGGCTATTCTGACGCGCCACCACCTGCATGCCTCGCAGGTGATTTCGGCTCTAGATGCTGGGAAGAACGTCTTTTGTGAAAAACCGCTGGCTTTAACCAGAGAGGAATTAGAAGATATCGCCGCAACTCTCGTGAGGATTAATGAAAAGCAGGATGAGGTGGTACCCTTGCTCATGGTAGGGTTTAACCGGCGTTTTTCCCCAATGGCTAAGAAGCTGCAAGCCTTCCTTGCGGACCGCCACGAGCCATTGGTCGCGCATTACCGTGTCAATGCCGGGTACATCCC